>NZ_FQWR01000029.1:0-37860 GCF_900129735.1 Fibrobacter sp. UWCM
GATACGCAGAAGGACTCGTGTTGTCGGCTGCTTCCCGGACGGGGAATCGGCCCTTATGCTTGTCTGCGCAAGGCTAAGGCATGTCGCTTCGAAGGAATGGGGCACCAAGAGGTACCTGAACATGAAACACCTATATGAGCAGGAAAAGGAAAACGAACTGAAACGGGAACTGGAAAAGAGCAGAAAGAAAGGAAATGTAGCCTAAATCTGATGTTGGAACAAACTATTTTTGCGAAAAACCCTTGACACTACCTTCGAAGGAATGGGGCACCAAGAGGTACCTGAACATGAAACACCTATATGAGCAGGAAAAGGAAAACGAACTGAAACGGGAACTGGAAAAGAGCAGAAAGAAAGGAAATGTAGCCTAAATCTGATGTTGGAACAAACTATTTTTGCGAAAAACCCTTGACACTACCAGTTCCCCAGCCAGCACTGGCGCAATATCCGGACGAACAACATCCTCGAACGGCTGAATCGCGAGATACGCAGAAGGACTCGTGTTGTCGGCTGCTTCCCGGACGGGGAATCGGCCCTTATGCTTGTCTGCGCAAGGCTAAGGCATGTCGCTTCGAAGGAATGGGGCACCAAGAGGTACCTGAACATGAAACACCTATATGAGCAGGAAAAGGAAAACGAACTGAAACGGGAACTGGAAAAGAGCAGAAAGAAAGGAAATGTAGCCTAAATCTGATGTTGGAACAAACTATTTTTGCGAAAAACCCTTGACACTACCCTATTTTTACAAGAATCTCCCAATGCGGTTAATGCATGGGGAGATTTTATTACATATACAAGCCAAATCTTCTACAAAATTACTCAGGAGCCCCCATTAAATATCCAGTGGAAAGGCCGTTATTTTTTAGCCACTGTTTTAAAGAACTTTTGTTTGTTGCTATCATATTATCTATTTCAGAATCTTTTGGAGAATTCCACATTTGCCAACAAACAAGCCGATTAATTATGTCATTTATTTTGTTAAATGCACTATCATCTAACTGACGATAAAAAATCTTTTCTTTTTCATCAATGTCATATATTTCCAATTTGGCGCTAACGGCATCTTTAAAAATTTCAGTCCAAGCCATTATTGATTTTGAAGAAAACAATCTAGATAACTTTAGTTGATTGCTATCATTCGGAGCAGCAGAAGGATTCCAACTTTGAAGAGTTTGATCAAAGATCAAATTCATAAGTTTTATGACATTTTCCGATTCCACATCTCTTTTATATTTTTCAGAAAGAATATTGTCAGTCAAAGGTTCCGTGTAAAGAAATTTTGCAAAAATAGATTTTTTCAACATATCCAACGTAATTGGCTGTTCTTTTGAACCTCTGTTCGAAATTGACACTAAAGGTTTCCATTTATTCTTGTCATCTTCTAAAATCGAGTTAAAAAGATAACTTCTAAATTTCTCTTTTATCTGACCTTGCGTTTGAGCAATATCTTTTTTACTGACATACTCAAGAAAGCCCTGTTCTGTTTTTTGAAGATTACTTTCATTATTTTTATAATCATCAAAATCTTTTCCAAACTGGGCTCCCAATTTCAAAACCATAATTGAAGAGAAGAACCTTGTTTGTGCAAACTTATCATGGGCTGATATATTCGCCTGATTTAATCTTTCCAAGTCAGGATTTATATAAATTTTACACTCAAAATCTTTTCTTCCTGTCCATAACAAAGCCGCTGCTTTATGCTGTCCATCAAACAGCAATATTTTTCCATTATCAATTCTTCCGATTGACGGTTGCAAAACAGGAAAATTTTGAAAATGCCTAAACATCTGAAATACTTTATCAAAAATCAAATATCTAGGCTGTAGTCCTTGCGAATGCTCATTATCGTCATCACTATCCAAAACATTTACAGGCAACTTACAATAAAAATATTTCCACCCTGTCAAAGGACAAACTTCAATTTTAAATTCTTCTTTAAATGAAGCATTCTCTAAAAAAATTTTTCCATCAATCTCCTTTATAGAAACACGTTCTCCAAAAGAGTCTACATCTCCTTTCTCTTTTAGATATTTCAAGAGATCTTTTAAAGTTAATCTCTTACCCATTTTGAAAAAATCTTCTATTCGAAGCTTTATTCGAAAATCTTCAAGAGGCAATTGTCCTTTTTCAAGATTGTGTTTCTCACACATTGGAGCAATGTTGTTTAAATCTGTAGGCCCATTATTTACAAAGGCTTTTATATGATCAAAATGGATTTTTTCACCTTCTGGAATTGCGTGCCCGTTTGCAAAACATGTTCTTCCGAAACGATTTAAAATTATTTGCTTTTCATCGTCATTTAATTGACGCTTCATCATTATTGCCATATAAATTCCTCTTTTGTCAAAACCGGTACTTTATACAACCATACTTCAAGTTTTCACATGTAGCCAACAAAGTGAATTATTTAACGTATTACCCTCTCGGTCCCAAGAACTTATCACCATTCAAGTGAATCATATGCTCAGGCATATCTGCAATCCAGACTTCAGTATCCCAAGCCAAATCTGCAGCAAACTTTTTGTATGTTCCGAAATCAAGGAACGCAGTAACAAAAATCTTCCCCGCCTTAACATTCTTGGTTAAATTACCAAGTTCAACAAGTCTTTTCGGATCCATCGGACCAACGGATGTTACGGCCTCGACAAAATAGAGCCAGTCTTTTCTCTCATCGTAGAGAACAACATCAGGCATTTTGTCATGCAAAGTAATTGCAAAGCCCAATTTCTTTAGTGTTTCAACATCCTTCACCAAATCTTTTTCAGTCGTATCCCCCACATATAGGCATGTGGCACTCGGAGCGAATCTCGGTGCAAAATCTTCAATAATAGCCTTTTGCAATTTATTGTGCTTACCAGGCGACAGCGTCAACTGCAGACCATTTACAGAAAGAGCTTGTTTTTGCTTATCTTTTTTTGAAGCGTAAATACTTTTGAGAGACTCATGCTTCTTTAAAAATCCCTTTACGGATTCCTCAGACCCTTTGTTCTTTAGCACATTCAAAAATTCAGCGGTCAAGCGATAGCGGTAATTAGGACTGTTTGTCGCCAGGCCATTATCCTCGACAAAAGCGGCTGTCCTAAAATGATGCAACGCATTTTTACGGACTGTTTCACGAGTGTTTTCGGCATAGGGTGTTTCACGATAGAAGATGTTGATGTAACTCATCATATCGTGAATACGGATCCATTCATTCTGTGCGCTTTCCCATTTGCTCTTTGGGTAGATTTTTGCCATGACCAGTAACACATAACAGCACAAGTCATTTTGCTGTTTCTCGGGAACGCCCAGCGCAATCAAAATATTACGAATTTTATCAACATTGCTCATGCACAGGCCTCCTGAAGAATTTCATCACATTTTTCTTCCGAAAAATCTTTGCTCTTTATAAGCATCCTGCCCATTTCTTGAATCTGTAGCAGATTCGGAATGGGCATAGAGTTTACTTCTGTTGAATTAACCTGAGTTGAGCCATTCAGAATTCTGTAATAGGAGTCATAAATGGTCGAATTAAACAGAACATATAGCCCATAAACAGTGCACTCAGAAAGTTCTTCTTCGCCATCAATGAAGTTAATCTTATTTTGCGTGCTTATGAATTGATATCCAGGAAATTTCCGTTTTAGGTAGATTCCGCTTTGCAGTCTCCGTTTTTCTTCTTTAGAGGTAAAACGTTTTACAAAAAGATAATTTCTATTCTTTTGCAAAAGGCTTTGTTTTTCATTGGATACAAATTCATGTTCAATTCCTACCGGGAAAGAAACACGACCTTCCTTGATATGACGGCTATAGAAAAGAGGAACATTGTTTTCTGATTTTACAGATTCAAGTAATTCTGGTACTCGAAAATCGACAACAAGCCCCGTTTTCATCTTCATTCCCAAGCTTGGCAAGGTATTTTCAAAAGATCCAATTTTCTTCAAAACTTCAAGGTTATCCTTATTTGCAGGCAAATAAACATAATTGGTCAAAGGAGACACGACTGTATCATACGGAGCTTTGAAATGAGAAATTTTGCTGAAATCGCCGTTTCCGTTCGTTGTCGAAATTACGACTTTTGATGGATGTTTTTTTTGCTTTTTTAGTTTGAAAATCATTGTTTCTTGCAGAACAGATTCCTTGTCAAATACATCCGTCCGGCTTTCAAACAAATGGATTCTTTCTAACGATGTGTTTCCAATTAGGTATTTTCTGAAATTTTCGAAATAGGCTCCAGAGGTCCAAGACCGAGGCGTGATATAAACCATTTGCCCATTTTCTTTCAAGTTAAAGATTCCCATAGAGGCAAACAGGAAATACAAATTGGGTGCACCATGACAAACAACCGGCATCGCCAATGCCTCTGGAGCATCTTTGGGAATTTTTTTATATGGTGGATTGCCAATAATTAGGTCATATTTTTTACTCTCTTGTGCAAATAGGTTTCCCGTGAAGGAATCTCTTTGAGATACAATGTAATTCTCTTCAAGAACCTTGAATGAAAAGTTCTTGTACTCTTTTTTCATCAAGTCTAAATTCGATCTAAGCAAAGGCAAGACATGAGGGTCATTTTCATAGCAAACGACTTCTACTTTTATTGAAGAGTCCTGTTTCAAAATTCTTTCTGCTATAGAAATAGCCAAAATTCCCGACCCAGCTCCAGCATCTAGAATGGAAACATTTTTATTTAAGCCAGACAGATCAAATAAAGAAGCCATGAAACTTGCGGTTTCAGCACTCGTAAAAAATTGTCCATACTCTTTTCTAAGAGATTTGGGCATTTGAGCAATGAATTCATTGGTCTTTTGACAAATTGTTTCCAGCATAGTCTAAAAATACATAAATAAAATGGCACAAAATGACAAAAACAGGAAAAAAATGCACTTCATTTTGAGCATCCGCGTTAGGGATAGTGACCCCTTGGGGACAAGACCCGCGCAGCGGGGCTTGGTTTTAGGAGGCGGACGACGAGCGAAGCGACGGCGGCAGCCCCTAAAATATAGCCCGACCGCACATATACGTGCGGGAACGCCCAAGAGATATCGGTTACGGTGGTCTCGACCACGCTGTGAGCCGTAGGCGACCTTTGACCACTTGGCAAATATATTACCAAAGTAAAAAAAATCCGGAAGTGCTCGCGGCACCTCCGGACTTTGCATTGTTCTATGAATAAGTTCGGCGCAATACTACAATATTAGACCTGGGCGGTAATGTTAAAGGCCTCGGGATAGGCCTTCGCGGCACATGCATCGCAGAGCACGCGCATGCGGGTCTCGGCAAGCGTGTTCACGCGCACCTGGTCGCCGCAGTGGGCACAGCGGGTAATGAACACCACGGAGCGGTTCTCGGCAACAGGTGCAGCCGCCTGTGCAATCTCGGGTTCGCCGAGCCTGCAGATGGTATTGCGGAAGGTAATCTTGCCTTCGGCATCCTGCACGATTTCGCGGGTAAGGCAGCACTTGAAACTGCGCCCCTTGCGGTTACGCATGCGGAACACGAACTTGTTCTGCGAAAGGTCGCTGCAGTTGCTGAACAGTTCCCAGTCCCTGGGGTAACGGTAGCAGTCGGTAATGTAATGCCAGGTCACCTCGGATTCGTTGAACCCGAACATGCGGCAGAACCGCTTGTTACCCGACAAGATACGGCCGCTCTGATTGACTTCAAAGCAAGCGATGTCAAGAGAATTTTCGTTTTCGGTCATATTGCGCCTCCCTTGATATAGTTAGCGTAAGTACTAAACATTGTCCCCTCCCTTCTTCAAGTCCTTCGTAAGCGGGAAGAGTTGCACATTCAAGCGGTAAATGCGGTTCTCGTTCGTATCCTGCATGGCAATCGCAGTAATGCGGCGGCGGAAATCCGCAATTTCCTTTGTAATGCGCTGGTACGCTTCTTCGGAAACACCGAAGGTCATACCCGAAACGTTACGTTCGTCCACCGGCACCTCGTCGAGCGAGCGGATAGCAAGTTCGCCCATCTGGCGGTGCATCTCGCGGACGGAAAGGCTTGTGAACTCGAGATTACCGGTCGTAATCGCCTTGGACGCCTGCTCGTACTTGCCATCGGCAGTCTTGTTCAGGAGCCCGACCTTCTGGAGCAGCTGCAGGGCCTTCTTGACTTCTGCCGCCTGCGCACCGAAGGTGAGCTTGTCCGCCATCTGCGCGGGTGTCGAGTCCGAGACATACGGAGCCATTTCACGAAGCACCGGGTTCACCCAGGATTCGTAGTAGTCGTACTGGTCCTCGCCCACGAGCGTAATCTCGTTTTCCTTTGTGATGGCACGGAGTTCCTTGAAAATTTCGCGCTTCTTTGCGGCGTCCTTCTCTTGGTTGAAACGTACCAGGGTGCGGAAATACTGGAGGTCCACACCCACGAGACCCATGGCCTCAGCGACGCGTTCCATCCCTGCGTCGCTGAGGTTTGCGGTCCCATCACACACCAACTTCAAGAATACCGGCGAGGAATACCCGGCCTCCCTGGCGAACTCTCGCCAGGTAAACCCGGACCGCACTTTGCGTTCCGTATAGAAGTCGCGTATAAAAACGCGAAAATTCTGGTATTCCGTCACGGGTTTCATACAACAAAGAATATAATCATTTTTAGAACGGAATGCAACTATTTTATGATACAAGAGTGCTTAAAATTGTTCAAAATCACACTTTGAACAGTCTTTTTTGACATTTTGTTCCATTTTTTTATGATACAAGCGTGTTAAAAAACGTTGACATTCCACACTATGTAAAAATGAAAATGGAATATCGCGTGATTTTTCTCGTTCAAAAACGCACAAACGGCGGACCCAAGTCCGCCGTCACGATACATATATAGAGTCGTTTAAATAGTTGCTTAAAAACCGCGCGACCGGTCGCCTATCCTGCGACGTCCTTCACGACCATGATGCCGCTCTTCTCGATTTTCGGGTAACTGCGCATGCCCTCGCCGCCGCGCCCGCGGTCAAGGATCTCTTCGAGTTCGCCCTTCGCGTTGTAGAGGTGCAGTTCCCACGGACCATTCGGGGCATTGAAGTAGCCGGAGTTCTTCTGCACGTTGCGCTGGAAGGTACGGTTCAGGCGGTCCGCGATACTGCGGGCCTGCACCAGGCTGATATCGGCAAGCGACCACGATATGGGAACGCCGCCCATGTCGAAAATCAGGAGCGCCTCGGGGTCGGTTTCCTCCTTCATGGTGAACTTCCAGCTGAAGTTCTGCCAGCTGGTACTCAGGTCGAGGATACGCCCGTTCGCGTATGGAGTGTACTGTTCGGCATCGCGCTTGATGTTCACGTTGAGCGTGCGCGGCTTGTCGGCCTTCGCGCGCATGCTGAAGATGTAGGTGACGCCGTTACGGAGGGTCAAGTGCTGCTTGAACTGCAGGCCCCAGGTTTCCTTGCCCGCCTGCTTGATATTGAAGTGGAGCACGCCGTCCTTGGCGGTCACTTCCGCCTTGCCGCCCCAGAAGTCGGTCGTCCAGCCGTCGAGCGCGTTCTCCGCAGAAAAGTCGCCATTCTCGATGATGTTCGCGCCGCCACCGAGCGACCCGGTGGTAAAGTCCTTGTTCTGGATGAATGTCGGGATAACGCTCGTGTTCTGGATACCCAGCGGGCTATCCACCGCAACTTCCTTGCCCCAGCCCACCAGCGTGTTGTACGAGCCATGCTCCGTCATGTCCATCTCGGGACTGTCGGAGTTGCCCGGGCCCCAGCTCCAGCAGAGCCACCCGATGTTTAGGCGCTCGCATTCGCCCATGATGTGCCTGTACGGGATTTCGCGTGCACCCGCGACCGCCATCGGGGCAAACTCGCCCACCACCAGCGGGAGCTTGATTTCCACCGACTTCTCGAGGCAGGCGGTAACGCGTTCCTGCACGGTCGCAAACCCGGTCGTCTTCGCGTCGTGGCGTTCGCTCGGCCACCACATGTGGATGGAGAACAGCAGGTTGTGCTCGGGGTCGGCATGCAGCAGGCGCGGGCCCACCGCAAGGATGTTCTTTTCACTCTGGCCCCAGTTGTCGGCGTCTATCATGATGGGCACGCGGATTCCCACCGCACGCATCTTGGTCACAATCATGTTGTACATGCCGAAGAACTCGTCCGGGGCAATCTCCTGCGCGCCCGGCTCGTTGCCCACGTTCAGGATAAGGTATTCCTGGTGGTTCGTAATCATCTGGAGCGTCTCTTCGCGCAGCCAGAAGTCAAGCACCTCGGGCAGGCGCTCCCAGTTGCCCGTCGTGTCGTGCATTTCCACAATCGGGATCATGCCGTTCGAGATGCTCTGCGCCACGATGGAATCAAGGTCGCTCACGCGCCCGCGCATGTTCCACACGATGCGCACGCAGTTCGCGCCGGTCTTCGCGATTTCGGGAATGGTCTTGCCTTCGCGGTCAGTCCAAATGAACATGTGGTTTATGCCACGCAAAATGACCTTCTCGTTGTCCTTGCTGTAAAGGAAGCGGTCCTGAACAAAAAAACCGGGCTTCGCGCTTGCAAAATTCATCATAATCTCCGAAATCTTGTTTTTCAAGTACAAATATATATAAATGGGTCGCAGGGGGAACTGCAATTTTTAGACAAAAAAGGCGGGCGTCGCGCAATAAAGAGAATGAAGCGCAGGATTCAAGCGGAAGACCGCAAAAAAGCCTGCGGAAAAAGTAGGCAAATTGCCGAAATGTGCAAAATTGGGTACCAAAAGGGCCTTTTTGAGGGTGTTTGGTACCCATTTTGTTAACTTGTTCAAAACTTTTTGTGTACCGCGCCCGCAACAGTGGGGATAAAAAAGCCTTTTCCGAGGGAATTAATCCCCAAAATCAACAGAAAAGCGAGTTTGGCCAGACTTTTTTGTGTTAGTTTGTACGTAAAATTGGGTACCAAAATGCGATTTTTCAGGCATTTAGTCCCCATTTTTGCAACTTTCGGGCTTTTTTGAAGGCAAAAAAGGCAGAAACTTGACAAACCTTCCCTTTGGGGCGATAAATTTATATATTTGGGAAATACCGATGTTTATCAATCGATAGATATCGGTTTCCCGATATCTATCGGGGGTGCCTTGGTTTGCCAAAATCACTGCTACTCGCAGCGATTTTGCCCTACGGGCCTTGCGCTCACTTCGTGAGCTTAAGGGCCTAAATGCTCGCCGGCTCGCATTTAGTCGACAAGTCTCAACCAGATCACCCCCGGTGAAACACCGGGGGTGATCTGGTTTCGACAGGGTTACCGAAGTGTTAGTTGCAAGCCGAGGTCTCAGACGAGGGCACTCGTAAAAAAGTCTGAAAAAAAATAAGTGCTGACGAAAACTACGCACTCGCTGCCTAATTAGCGGCAACGCCGGGCCTCATTCCGCTCCCATCGGGATGAACGTCCGGACGAAATATGGGATAGGATTCTCGCATGCCTGGGGCTAGAGTCCGAGATTCACTAGGCTGGCTGAAATCTGCGCCGACCTTCTTGGGCGTGGACAAGGCGAGACCTTAAATACGAAGGGAAAGCTTGTAGGAATGGACATGGACGTGATTTTGGACAGGGGTTCGACTCCCCTCACCTCCAGAAAAAAAAGAGGCTCACATGAGCCTCTTTTTTTCTGGAGGTGAGGTTTATGAGACCGCTCGCGCTAAGTTCCGACATTAAATTGCTCCGGTTTGCGCTCATTCGTTGTTTCGGGCAGAAACCGCATATATACAGAAAACCGGGCGCTTGCGCGTCCGGCCTTCAAATTCGATTTTAGCGAACCTTAGTTGGCTTCTTCCGGATAGACGGAAACCTTCTGGCGGTTGGCATCGATGTGTTCGAACTTCACCTTGCCGTCAACGAGGGAGAACAGGGTGAAATCCTTGCCCATACCGACGTTCACGCCCTTGTGGAAGTGGGAACCGCGCTGACGCACGATGATGTTACCGGCCTTGACTGTTTCGCCCGCGAACTTCTTCACGCCGAGGTACTTGGCGTTACTGTCGCGACCGTTACGTACGGAACCTTGACCTTTCTTGTGTGCCATGGATTAAGCCTCCTTAGCCTTGCGAAGGGAGTTCTTCTTGACCTTAGCAGGCTTCTGAATACCCTGGGCAATCTTTTCCTTGCGAGTAAGGGGCTTGTTCTGCTCCTTCTGCTTGGCAAGGGCAGCCACGCGAGCGCGGTTGCGGGTAATAACTTTGGGATCTACGACTGCGGATTCGGCGCCGGAGCGGAGTTCCGTGACGAGCACCTCGGTATAGCCCTGACGATGACCGTTACGGCGTTCGTAACGGGTGCGACGCTTCTTCTTGAACACGATGACGGTGTCGTACTTGCCGTGGGCAAGAACTTCAACCTTCACGGAGGCGTCGTTCAGGACAGGGGTGCCGACTTGCACTTCTTTTCCTGCGAAAAGAAGGACGGACTTGAGCTCCAGTTCAGAACCAACAGCGGCGTCAAGAGTGGGGACCTTGTAGGCCTTGCCCAGCTCGACTTTATACTGGAAACCACCTGTTTCAACAATAGAATACATTTTGTAATCCTTTTTTGGTTGCTATTGGGACTCCAAATGTAGTAAAATTTGTGGAATTGTAAAGGGATTTCGGAATTTTTCGACAAATTCGGGCGATTTTCCGATAATAAAATGCACCATTTCCACCATATTTTCTAAATTTTCCACGAAAATTTCATAAAGGACCCTACATGAATAATATTTTGAGTCTCGATGGCGATTGGCAGATGAAATGGGATACCGAAGATTCCGGCATATCCAACCGCTGGTACGCCACCTACCCCGAAGATACGGAAACGGTGACGGTTCCCCACATTTGGGAAAGGACGTTTGAAAAGCTGCTTTTGTCCCAGGACTGCGCGTTCTACTTCAAGCGTTTCACCATCGAAGACGAAAAGCAGGTCGCCAAGCGCATTTTCTTGCGCTTTGAACGTGTGGCTACACATGCGACCATCTGGCTAAACGGCAAGCTTCTCGGCACGCATTTCGGCGCATACACGCCGTTTGTTCTCGAGACCCAGAAGGCCATCAAGATTGGCGAAGAGAACGTGCTCTGCATCCGCGTGGCCAACATGGGTGCCGCCAACAGCCGCATCGACTTTGGCCGCGACAGCAGCGACGACGCGGACGACCGCTACGTACACCCGAGCGAAGTGCCCGTCGGCCTCCCCTGGACGCAGTACCCGTTCGGCGGTATCTTTGGTCATGTGGACCTGGTGCTCGGCAGCAGCGCCTTCATTTCGGACCTGCACGTGGAACCGGACGCCGATTCCGAGTGCGTGAACCTCGAAATTGCTTTCAACAACCCGCGCGGCTACAGCCCGCGCCTGCGCATTCTCATGCGTAACCCGAGCGGCGACGTTTGCGAGTGGTTCAAGGACTGCCCCAAGCTCGACAAGGAAAACGCCACGTTCCGCATCGGCCTCAACATCAAGGACTGGAACCGCTCCAAGTTCGTCTGGAGCCCCGAAAAGCCCAACATGTTCGCGGTCGAAGTGCAGATGGAACTCAAGAGCGGCAAGGGCAAAGCTCCGGAATACGCCTTCCCCATCATGCGCACGTTCGGTTTCCGCAAGTTTGACTGCCTCAAGGGCGACTTCTACCTGAACGATGCCATCGTCAAGCTGCAGGGCGTATGCTACAACCAGCAGTGGAGCGAAGGCGGACTCTGGACCACGAACAACCCGGCCCTCAGGAAGGACCTCCTCGCCGTGAAGGCGGCAGGCTTCAACGCCATCCGCAGCTGCGGCGCACCGCTCAGCACCGAGGCTCTCGACATCTGTGACGAGATCGGTCTCCTGGTGTTCCAGGAATTCCCCATCCACACCATGAGGTCTACCCCCGCCGGCCTGGAATACGCGAAGAACCTCATCAACGACATTGTCAAGGAACAGCACAACCACCCCTGCATTGCCGCCTGGGTGATGGGTTCCGAGAACGGCACGTTCATGCTCCAGAACGGCAACAAGCTGCTCAACGCGATTAGCCCGGTCGACATGACCCGCGCCGCAATTAGCAACCTCGACAGCATCTACCTCGATAACGAGGGTACCTTCCATGCCGACACGGGCAAGCTCCTGCCGGTATCAGTCGACCGCATTTCGCAGTTCGCGTCGCTCGCGGTGCGCCCGAAGATGAACCCGGGTGCAGCCTACACGCACTACCTCGCCCACTGCTTCAACAAGGACGAGGAAGAACTCGTGGTACCCGATTCCGGACTTGGCGACAACCAGTTCCAGGATAGCGAGGATAGCGACGCCGCCCGCATCGACAACAAGATGCTGGTGACCATCAAGAACCACACGTTGCTCCCGAATTCGGCGACGAACATCAAGGGTCCCCGCTCGGTCAAGAACCAGAAGGCAATCAAGAACGCGTTCAAGGCCATCGACAGCTTCGTGGCAGGTCCGCTTTCCGTATGGAAAGACCTTTCGGAATTCATCGCATGCGCGAACGCCATCGCTACCAAGAGCAAGCTCGACCAGATTACCGCATTCCAGAGCAACCCGCAGATTTCGGGTTTCTTCCTAGAACAGTGGGCGGATTTCAGCACGGACTTCTGCGGCCTTTGCGACGAGAACCGCAAGAGCAAGGGTTTCGACGCGTTCTGCAAGGAAATCAACGCCCGCAGCCGCGCCCTCGTAAGCGAACTGGAACACGTGGTCGCACCGCAGAGCGAAGTCAGTTTCCAGGTGACGCTCCTGAACAACGACCGTCACGAGAACGTCTCTGTCGAAGTGAGCCTGATCGATTCTAACGGCAAGGTGCTCTCCACGCAGACAATGACTCCCGACGAACCGGCCGGCAAGACAAGCCTTACCCAGCTCGGCAACTGCACGCTCAACTCCCCGCGTGCCACGGGCAAGTACAAGATTCGCATTGTGCTGAAGGACGGGAACCAGGAAGTCCATGCCTCCGAAGAGGACCTTATCGTCATCGAGCCGGCAGACGTGAAGAGCGCCATGGAAAAGGTCTGCTTCCTCGACAACAGCGAAGAATCCAGCGACGCGCTCGCCGCACTTTCCGGCCCCGAGAAGATTATCTTCACGGCAAACCTCTGCTCCTGGCCCGATGAAATCATCGACAAGATTGTGGAAGTGACCAAGAACGGCGGGAAGACGCTCCTGCTTTCGGACATGTCGCAGGAAGACATCGACTTCGTGAACCAGAGCCACACCCTTGACTGCACGCTCGAGGCCCACTGGAGCACGGGTGCAAACGGCGCAAGCCTGCACTACCTGCCGGCGGATTCCGCGCTCCTGCCCGTATTCGGCGGTGCAAGCGTGCTCGACCACAACGCGGCTGCGGTGATGCCGGGACTTTCCCTGAACGAACTGCCCGACGCAACGGTCTACGCGCGCTCCGTAAGCCTGAAGGATGGCGAGGTAAAGACCGGCGTCGACCTGCAGATGATTCCGTTCGGCGCAGGCAAGATCGTGTTCAACCAGTTCAGCGTGTTCGAAGGTCTCGAAACCAACGCGCTCGCCGACGCGCTGTTCACGGCCATCGTGAAGTTGCTCTAAGTTTTGCATTTTAACACTAAAGCCTCGCCTCGCGGCGGGGCTTTTCGCGTTTTTTACGGCGGGCGTTTTGCGCGGTTTCTTGATGCGAGGAGTCGCCACGCGGGACATTAAAATAGGGCATTTTGCGTGGTTTCTTGATGCGGGGAGTCGCCACGCGGGACATTAAAATAGGGCATTTTGCGCGGTTTATAGCGCGGGCGTTTTGCGTTTTTTATGAGGGCATTTGAGCGTTTTGACAGACCAAATCGCGAAAAAGAGCGCATTTGGTCTGCCAAATTTCGAACAAATTCACAAGAAAGAGCCCCAAAAAGGCGATTTAAGGTTCATTTTGCCCGCTAAGCGCCCTCCAAAACGACATTTTCGTTCATTTTAGCACAAACAAACTAACAAAAAGCAGACCAAACACCCTCTGAACAAGCATTTAGTCTGCCTTTTTGAAAAAAAAGCCCGAGACGACGAACGAACGGTCGCACCGTGAACGGTCGCGCCGTGAGCCGGAGGCGACTCGTCTTAACGAGTCGTCATAGGCGAAAGCGAACGCATACCGGAGTAATTTAACCCAAACGTAGCGCGAGCGGTCGCAAAAAGACCTGGTGTGGAGAGAACACACCAGGTCTGAACACCCAAGTCCGATATCCTGCGACTATAAGACCTTGTCGCGGATAAAAACAAACCTGTAATATTAAAATATACTCCGGTGCGATAAAAATCAAGTTTCTATATTGTAAAATCATGAAAAACACGTCTATTTCATATTCCAACTTGGAAGAATACTCCGACATCCTGGCCCAGAACGCCAAGAAGGCAAGCAAGAATCTCCGCACCCTCTCGGGTGAAAAACGCAGCGCCGTGCTGAACCTGGTGGCAAAGTTGCTCCGGGAACACAAGCCGGAAATCATGGCCGCGAATAAACTTGACCTGGAGGCCGCCGCCGGAAAGCTCGACGACGCCAAGATGGACCGCTTGACCCTGAACGACGCCCGCATCGAGGCGATGGCCAAGGGCGCCGAAGAAATCGCCGCGTTTACCGACCCGCTGAACCGCGTGCTCGAAAGTCGCGAACTGAAGAACGGGATCAAGATTAGCCGCGTAGCAGTACCTATCGGCGCCGTGTTCTTTATTTTTGAAAGCCGCCCGAACGTGACCATCGACGGCGCATGCCTCTGCTTCAAGGCGGGCAATGCCGTAATCCTCCGCGGTGGCAAGGAATCCCTGAATTCCGCCAAGTGCCTTGCCGGGATTTTCCACAAAGCCCTCGCCGAAAACGGCATTGACGAAGACGCCGTGCAGCTGGTGACCGAAACCAGCCACGACCTGGTGGGCATGCTGTTGCAGCGTAGCGACTGTATCGACCTGGTAATCCCCCGCGGTGGCGAACGCCTGATCCGCGCCGTGGTGGAACAGAGCAAGATTCCTGTGATCAAGCACTTCAACGGCATCTGCCACGTGTATGTGGACAAGTCCGCCGACATGGACAAGGCCGTAAACATCTTGATTAACGCGAAGACACAGCGCACCGGCGTGTGCAACGCCATGGAATGCGTGATTATCGACCGCCACATTGATGCAGCCAACGTGAAAAAGTTGCTCGACTGCCTCGCCGACCGTGGCGTGGAACTCTTCGGCAATCACGATGCCCAGAGCCACGACAGCCGTATCAAGGACATCGGCGATGACAGCAATTACCACCACGAATACCTGGCCCTCAAGGCGAGCGTCAAGTTCGTGGACAACGTGGCCGAGGCCTGCGACCATATCGAGCAGAACAGCAGCCGCCACACCGAAGCGGTGGTCGCCGAAGACGCTTCTGTTCAGGACTACTTTGTGGCCAACGTGGACAGCAGCAGCGTGATGGTGAACGCCAGCACCCGCTTTGCCGACGGCGGCGAATACGGGCTCGGAGCCGAAGTGGGCATTTCTACCGACAAGCTGCATGCCCGCGGCCCGATGGGCGTGGAAAGCCTTTGCACCTATAAGTGGGTTTTGCGCGGCAACGGCCAGGTGCGTGGTTAATGCGAAATTAGGAATTCGGAGTTCGGAATTATGAAATTTGAAGACTTAATCAAAGAAGTAAAATTCGAAGTGGAATTCGGCGGCGTAAAACTTGCGCCGGCAATCGTTCAGGACGCCGACAAGGGCGACGTGCTGATGATGGCGTGGATGAACGAAGAAGCTCTCCGCCGCACCCACGAATGTGGCGAGATGGTTTTCTGGAGCCGTAGCCGCAAGGAATACTGGCACAAGGGCGACACCAGCGGCAACGTGATGACGGTGGTGGAATGGGCCGCCGACTGCGACTCTGACGCACTGTTGTTCAAGGTCCGCATGCAGGGCCCGCAAGTCGCTTGCCACACGGGCGCCCGCAGCTGCTTCTTCAAGACGTGCGAAAAGTAAGACAATCAGGTGAAATCTAAGCGGCGTTGCCGCAATGTGTAACGTGTAGTGTGCGATGTGTGATGGGAAACTTCACATTCCTCATTTCACATTCCACACCAATAACAGGTGGTTAGCAGTATGAAAAAAATTCTCGCGCTGTTGCTCACAATGGCGATTTCAGGAATCGCTCAGGACCGTTACCAGATGGGTAGCAACTACTACGCCTACCCCACCCCGAATGCCAAGTACACCAAGGCACCCGCAGGCTACAAGCCTTTCTACCTGAGCCATTACGGCAGGCACGGCAGCCGCTTCCACCAGCCCGCCGACCATTACCACGCCCTGTACAACACGCTTGCAAAGGCAGATTCTGCAGGCAAGCTGACCGAACTCGGCAAGAGCCTGCTTGAACGAGCAAAATACCTGGACGAATACGCCGCCCCGCGCGCAGGCGATTTGACCCAGCTCGGCGTAGCGCAGCATCAGGGAATCGCGAAGCGCATGGTGAAGAACTTCCCCGAACTGTTCAAGAACAACGCCTACATTGAAGCCTATGCCAGCACCTCGACCCGCTGCGTCGTGAGCATGGCGGCTTTCCTAGAGGAACTGCGCGCGCAGAAGCCCAAGCTCGACATTCACCAGGAATCGGGCAAGTACCTGATGGCATTTATAAGCCCGCTCGACTTCGGGAAAATCATCGGCGAATCCAACACGCCCGCATGGCAAAAAGAAAACGAGAAGCTCTACAGCCACGTGAACCCCGCGCGCATGATGAATGCGATTTTCAACGATTCGACTTACGTGCAAAAGAATATCAACGCGGGCGACCTCTTCAGCAAGATTTATGAAATCGGGAACAGCCTGCAAGGCAGCCCCGAAATCGAATTCAGCTTCGACGACCTGTGGACAGACGAGGATCTCGCCGCCCGCTGGCACGCGCAGAACGCCTGGTGGTACAGCGTGCTGGGCAACAACCCCTTCGGTAAAAAGGAAGGCCTCGAGAACGCACGCCCGCTATTGAAAAACTTCCTCGATGTTGCAGACAAGGTAATTGCCGCCGACACGACAGCGCCCGCAAAAAAGACCGCAGCAAAGCCCGCGAAAAAGACTACGGCCACACTCCGCTTCGGCCACGACACCGTCATTTTTCCGTTCGCCACGCTCCTGCAAATGGAGAACGGCACGCAGAACACCGGCATCGAGACCGCCGACATGGAAAACCTACACAAGGTCTGGCGCGACTATGAAATCAGCCCTATGGCAGCAAACGTGCAGTTCGTCTTCTACAAGTCAAGCAAGAAGGGCGCCCCCATCCTCGTGAAGGTGATGCTCAACGAAACCGAGCAGAAGCTGCCCGTGACCTGCAACACGGCGGCCCTTCGACAAAACTCAGGGACCGTGCAGAACTGCCCCGCAGCCCCCTACTACCGCTGGGAAGATTTCCGCGATTTTTATAGTAAAATCGCAACAAATAAATAAAAAAGATAACTCCCCCGCAAATAATTTGTATATATTATGGGCATGGAGAAAATGCTCATGAAGTTCCGTCCATTGCCTTTAATCGCGGTAGCGCTGTACGCGGTCGCATTCCTGTTTACGGGTTGCGCAAACCCGACGCACTCCTACCTTCCGACAGATATTCCCGAAAGGTCCAAGGGCGAATACGTCAAGTACGAAGGCGTCAAGATGCAGCCCCAGGGAACGCGCATTTCTTTCGAATCCAAGATGGGCGACAGCCTGACTATGTTCCAGACCACCGGGTTCTGCTACGACCCCCAAAACGACTACCTCGTGTTCCCGACATCCCGCTCAGGCGAGGGATACTACATGATCATCCCCACGGACAGCGTCACGCTCTGCAAGAACGGGGAAGTTTGGAACAACTCCTACTTCTCGAGAAACCACCTGCTACGCGGAATAGTCATTGGAGGCATTCTCGGAGGCGGAATCGGAGCCTTCGCGGGATTCCCGATGGCGGCAATATTTTCCTTAATGGGCGACGGTTCGAATTTTGGACTCCTTTTGGGGCTCTTTGCAGGATCGGTCGCCACAATCGGGGCAGCGACAGGAGCGATTGTCGACCCGGCAATCCACCAAAGTTTCGTCGACGACATCAAATTTGGCTGTCCCTCTTACTATACCGAAGAGGAACTGCAGGAATACCTCAACAAGAACCTGTGTTACTAGGAGAATATCATGAAGCACTACATTCTAGGCATTCTCCTTACCACAGCATTCGCCTTCGCACAGGATGCTTCGACTGATTCGGCAAGCTCATCAACCGGCTCGGCAACCGTAGCGGAGCCCAGTGAACAGGCTGCGCCCGAACGTACGCCGGAAGGCTACCGCATTATCCGCATCGGCGTCCAGGAAACAAAGGTATTCAAGGACAGCGTCGTCAAGGTCCAAAAGGAAAAGGAACTTGAAAACCGCGAACCAGTTCCCTTAAAGTTTTCCGTCGGCCTAATGTCATCTATCGGCTTTAGCGGTGTTTTCGGTCAACGCGACCTGCATTACTACGCGACAGACACCACCAACGGTATGTTCTTCGGATTCCAATTCACGCTCGGGGCAACAGCGCTGATTCCGATAAACCAGTACAACTTCGCCATAAGGACCGGAGTCCTCATTGATTACGCAGACATGCCGACCCAAACAGACGTATTGGACCGCATCATGATAGACCGCACTAAAAATGGAGGAGTTGAATATAAGGAGGAGTCTGACGGGAACCTTACACGGGCGTTTCTGTCGTTCCCGGTACTGCTCGCAATGAAGACAATGAAAAGCCCCGTAATGTTCGATATCGGGGCCCGCTTCTCGATTCCCCTCATCGAAGAAATCGAGGAAAGAAGCACCAAAGACGACCTGATTGACAATGGCGTTCGCTCGCCGCTTGACATCGCCCTGCTTGTCGGGGGCGAAATCATCGTGAGCCCCAAGTTCCTGGTATTCGCATTTTTCGATGTCCAGATGAACGAGCCCTATAAGGAAGGCTTTTTCGTGGGCATTAAAGACATAGACAACTTCGGGTTGCGCCTCGGGCTCATCTACAACCTGTTATAAACCCGCCCCATGTCGCGCTTACTGTGTCTAGC
Source organism: Fibrobacter sp. UWCM (assembly GCF_900129735.1). NCBI lineage: Bacteria > Pseudomonadati > Fibrobacterota > Fibrobacteria > Fibrobacterales > Fibrobacteraceae > Fibrobacter > Fibrobacter sp. UWCM. The sequence goes on from NZ_FQWR01000029.1 coordinate 18,928, forward strand.
ATTAGCCCTGCTCCTGGCCTCGTGCGCCTCGCTCGAAGAAACGAGACGGCATGCGGAACTGGACACCGTGGAGACAAAGGCTACTCCGGCCCCGGAATTTCGCGGCGCAGGCACGTATGTCGAAAACGGTTCCGTTGTCCTGGAAGGCCACGTAGCTTACCGCAACGAGCTTAACGCGGAAAGGGCAAGAGCGAAAAAGCAAGAAGACTATAAACTTGTCTACGATCTCGGGAATACGCCCGTCGAAGGTGCTTTCAGCGTGCTGTTCAAGGGCGAAGGGCCCTTTGTCAAGATAACGGCCGGCGCAGATTATTTCCCGTTCGTGGGACTTGTTTTCGGCGTGAACACGAAGCATTTCGAAGCAGGCGGATTTGTCTTTGACCACTTCTGGGACCGCACCTACCGTATCAAGGGAACCCTGTACGAGGAAACCTCCTATTACTCCGGGAGTACGGACTTTAATTGCCTTTGGGATAACGGTTCCTGCACCCTTGACTCCGTCGACAAGAGCCAAAAAGACCTTGATTACGAAGAGTACCTGATGACCCACCATTACGGATTGGGCCTGTTTGCATCGGTGTTCATCGGCGACTTTGTCCTGGAGTATTCCGGCAGTTTCTATACCGTAAAGATAACGGAAGATCCCGAAGTCGAAGAGGTAAAGCTGGGCAACAAGTGGCCGCTAGTGACAACGCAGCGCTTTTCGCTGGGCTACAACATTACTCCGAGTTATTCCCTCCGACTAGGCGGGATTCACGTGGCAGGCGACTTTGACGGCACCTACTGGGCGCTATCCGCCGACTTTACCTACAGGTTCTTCCTCCCGAAAAAGAAAAAGTAATCAGGCCGTCAAAAAAGGCTTGACAGAGCCCTTGATTTAGTATATATTTGTGCAGTAGCACAAAAGTGCATATACGAAAGTTCTATCCGGAGGCTTCATGATCGAGCGCATTCGCGGTATTCTGGCTGAAAAATCCCCCACCTTCGTGGTCGTGGACGTGAACGGCGTCGGGTACGGCGTGAACATTTCCGCATACACGGCTGGCAAGCTGCCCGAGGAGGGTTCCGAGGTCACGCTTTACACGAACCTCGTCGTGCGCGAGGATTCCATGACGCTGTTCGGCTTTGCCGACAAGACAGAGAAGAATATCTTCCTGATGCTGCTCGATGTGAACGGCGTGGGCCCCAAGATGGCCCAACGCATATTGAGCGGGGTTACACCCGCAGACCTCCTGAACATGATTGCAAGCGACAACAAGGCCGCCCTATCGAAAATCAAGGGACTCGGCAAAAAGACCTGCGAGCAGATGACGCTCAGCCTCAAGGAAAAGGCGGGAGCGCTATTGCAGGCGCTCGGCGACGTGGAAGGTTCGGGCATCACCGGCATGGGAGCCCTCACCGGCGCGAAGATGGAGGCGGTACTCGCCCTGCACACGCTCGGCGTAAAGGACCCCGCGGCAGAGAAGGCGGTCGTGAAGGCGGCGGAAATACTTGGAGATTCCGCAGACGCGGCGGCACTTATCCCCGAGGCATTAAAGTATCTTTAAAGCAATGAGCCCGATAGATTCTATCGCTACGCTCCAGAATGACAAGCAGGAATCTACGCTCCAGGATGACAGGTCATAGAATGGAAGACAACCGCATCATTTCACCGCAAAAGAGCGCATTTGACGAGAGCGACACCGACCGCAACCTCCGGCCGCCCAGCCTTGCAGAATTTACCGGCCAGGACGATATCAAGGAGAGCCTTTCCATCGCCATCGAGGCGGCCAAGCACCGCGGCGACGCGCTGGACCATTGCCTTTTTGCAGGGCCACCGGGCCTCGGCAAGACAACCCTCGCGGGCATCATCGCGAAAGAGATGGGCGTAAACATCCACATAACCAGCGGGCCCGTACTCGAGAAGGCAAGCGACCTCGCGGGCCTGCTCACGAGCCTGCAAGAGAACGACGTGCTGTTCATCGACGAGATTCACCGTCTGAACCGCACCGTAGAGGAATACCTCTACCCCGCCATGGAAGATTTCAGGCTCGATATCATGCTGGATTCTGGACCTGCCGCCCGGAGCGTAAACCTGCCGCTCAAGCACTTTACTCTCGTGGGCGCCACGACGCGAAGCGGCCAGCTTACCGGGCCGCTCCGCGACCGCTTCGGCCTGCAATACAGGCTTGAACTTTACAACGAGAAGGACATCGTCAAGATCCTGATGAGGAGTGCGGGTATTCTCGGGGTAGAACTTTCCGAAGATGCGGCCAAATTGCTGGGCGGGCGGTGTCGCGGCACGCCCCGCATCGCGAACCGCGTGCTCCGCCGGTGCCGCGACGTGGCGCAGGTGCGTGGCACGGGAATCATCGACGTGCAGGCGGCAAGCAAGACGCTCGACATGCTCGGAATCGACAGTGAAGGGCTAGACCCGACGGACCGCCGCATTCTCACGACGATGATAGACATGTTCGACGGCGGGCCCGTAGGCATCGGCACCATCAGTGCGGCCATGGGCGAAGAACCGAACACCATCGAGGAGGTTTACGAGCCCTACCTTATCCAGAAGGGGCTTTTGAACCGCACTCCCCGCGGGCGTATCGCCACACGCAACGCCTACATGATGTTGCACAAGACAATCCCCGCGAACAGGGCGGAAATCGACCAGCTGAACCTGTTCTAGGCAAGCGCCGCAAACACATAAACTCGCGCAGACCAGCTCAAACGTTGCAGGTTCGTGATGCGCAGACTTTCTAGCGGAATTCCGGCGCGATGGTAAGTACAAGGTTCACGCCGTGCAGGCCGTGGAACCCGAGCTGAACGCGGAACCAGTACATGTCTGGCCTGCGCACGCGCACACCGAATCCCCACGAGTTGTAGAACCGCTTGAACGACCAGTCCGTAAACCCGGGCGCATGCATCATGTATTCATCGAAAAGCACGCCATCCACGTAATAGTCTATAGGCCAGCGGTATTCGGCGCTCAGGCTCATCACGTGCCTTGCCGCCCACGAATCCTTGTACCCGCGCATGGGGAACCGCGTGCCGATAAACGGGAACGCATCAAAGCTCGCCGAACCCTGTTCCATTTCCCAGATATCGACCAGCCTGTACTGCAACGCAATCACGCGCCTTTCGAACAAGGTTTCGCGCACGTTCTCGGGCCGCCACATGCGTAGCGCCGCATCCCAGTTGAAATCCGTATAGAACCGCCTGTTCAGCCGTGCCTCCTTCTTCGAGAAATGGAAGGTTTCCGCCTTGCCGAAGTAGAAGTAATGTTGCAGCATGAGGTCGGTACGGATGTAGTCGTGGTTCAAGCCCTTGTCGCTCACATCCGCAAAACGGTTATGCCCAATCATTTTTGCGACATCGTCGTTCGAAAGCCCGTCGTAGTCGCTCACGAACACGTACCTTACCCCAAGTTCCATACGGGACCCGCGGCTCGGCGTAAACGGGAAATCCAGGTTGTCGTACAGGAGCGTCATCTTCAGCGGGTATTGCCTGAACTTCTGGTACAGCCCGCGCCCGGAGATATCAAACTTCGGGTCCACGAGAATGCTGTCCTGCGCCTTCTCGGGCAGGCTCCTGTCAATAAACTCGACACTTCCCGAGAATTCCAGGCTCCAGCGTCCATCTTCGGTCAACGGGAAGCCTGTGCGCAAGTCGATGTATGTCGAAGAATCCGGCATCACGAACGATTCCTTGGTGCCGGGAATAATGAAAACACCATCGCGGTCCAGGTACTGCCTCAAGCGCAATCCGCCGAACAGGCGCGTACCGAAGAGTTCGTGTTTCGTATAACGTAAATCGCCGTAGAAGTCGCCATTCGCAAAATACTGCGGGGAGACCACCAGGTAGTCCTTGTTCAGGAAAACGCTCCTGTGACGGTACGTGAAGCCGAGCATCGTGGAGTTGCCCGGTTTCAAGTTCATTATGGGGTACAGAAGCACGTTTTTCTTTTCACCGAAAGTAATCATGTCCACCGCTGTTTCGATAACGCCGTTATCGAAGGCGTAGCGGATGGGGGCCGCAATCGGGTAGACGACGCCGTTCAGCACGGGCTGGACAATGTGCTCGAAGGGCCAGTAAAAAATGCGCTTCCACCCGCCAGAAGACTGTTCTTCCGGAGCGGCCTGCGAAGTATCTGCAGCAGTCGAATCAACCTGCGCGGAATCGGCAGGAGCGGCAACGGCAGCCGAATCAACCTGCGCGGAATCCGCCGGAACGGGAGCGTCCTCGGCATGCACTACACAGGCCAACAGGAACAACGCGGACACGGCCCGGAGAAGGCAAACCTTCCCAAGGCGCTTATGTATCGTCGTGTTCACTCCCATGCGATTCATCATAAAGCAATTTATAATTATATTGTACACGATGTTTTCGCTTATCAGCAAAATAGTCAAAAGACTGACTCGATTTCCGATAGCCATCCTGGTTATCGGCACGATTTTCGCCATTCTGTCAGTCCCGCCCATCATGAACCTGCGCTGGGATATCCAGCTACAGGACACGCTTTCGTACAACGGGGAAGAAAACAGCGACTACAAGAAAATCGAGAAAGACTTCGGCGGGCTCGGTAGCCTTACCGTAGTCCTGCATTCAAGCGACAGCCTGCTCAACTACAATACGGCGAAGGCACTTGCGGGCAAGCTCCAAAACGACCCCCTCGTTCACTTCGTGGAATTCGAGACCGAAACGGACTTTTACACCAGGAACAGCCTGCTCTACATAGACGAGAGCGACCTGGATACGATTATCGCCCGCGTGGCCAAACTGAAGAAGCAGGCCATAGAAGAGAACAACCCGTTTATCGTGGAACTCGCAAGCGAGGATTCATCCGGAACAACTGCAAGCGATACGGGCCGCACCTCGGAAAACTTCGGCGACCTGCAGAAGAAGTACTTCGACATGATGGCGCAGAGCCATTCCAGCGCCGACGGCTCAATCCGCGTCGTGGACATCTACCCCACGCAATCGCACACCGACCTCAAGGCGAGCCGCGCCTTGCTTGCACTCACGCAAGACCACCTGGCCGAAATCAACGCAGGGAACGACATCCAGGTGTACTACACGGGCAAGGTGTACGACACCATCCGCAAGGGAAAAACGCTCCTGCCCGAAGCAAAGCTCGCAGGCAAGCTGACCGCCCTCCTGATTCTTCTCCTGTACGTCATCAACTTCTACAGGCAGCCGCAACTCATCGTAGTCTCGTCCATCGCGACAGCACTCCCGATTCTCTACACGCTCGCGCTCGCGGGCTGCATCTACGGACGCATAAACCTGTTCACGCTGCTCCTCGCCCTCGTGCTCCCCGGCCAGGCATGCCAAGTCGTGAGCCACGTACTCAAGCGCTACTTTATCGAGCGGGCACGCAACCTGAGCCCGCAGCTCTGCATAGAGAGTGCGGTACTTGGCATCGGGCCTTCGACCGGAGCGTTCACCTGTATCATGGCGGCGCTGTTTGCCTGCATGTTCTTCGTGCCGCTCCCGGGCCTGCAGGAACTTGCCGTACTCGGTTCGCTCGGCATTCTGCTTAACTGGTTCGTCACCATCCTAGTCACGTCTTCGCTCCTCCTGGTTTTCCAGAAGAACAAGCCCTTCGCCGTGAGCGACTTCCGCTTCAGCCGTGAATTCCAGATCCAGTTGCTCCCGCAAAAACTGAACGTCGTGCTCATCGCAATCATCTCGGTCATAAGCCTCGTCTGCCTTATCTACGGCGGCAAGGACCTCAAGTTCTTCTACGACTTCGACAAGACCGAAATCCAGAAGCCGCCTTCTGCAGCAGACTCGCTCATCGCGCAGACGGGGTTCCCCGAATATGACCCCATCATCATCCAGGTGCCGGACGAGGCATCGGGCAAGGAGCTCTACCGCAACTTCACGAAACTCAAGGAGCGCGGAGGAATCCCGAACATCAAGAAGATGTACACGCTCGCACAGTTCTCGCCGCACATGAGCGAGAGCCGGGCCGCAAAGCTCGATTCCCTGCAGGCGATGCTCACGCCGAACGTCATCTCGCAACTGGATTCGGGCCAGCTCCGCACATTCACGCTCATCCGCGAATCGCTCTACCGCAGGAACCTGGACGCGCACGACCAGCCCAAGAATATCCTGAGCAAGTTCAGCGACAAGAACGGGAACAACGGCGTGTTCGCATTCCTGTTCCACAACATAGACCCCGACGACGGCCTGCAGTGCAGGCACCTGAACAGCGACATCAAGAAGTTGCAGGGCATCCAGGACGGCGAATACAGGGTAACGGGCATTCCCGTCATACGCGCGACCGTGCTCGACGTTATCCTCAAGAACCTCGACAAGACCATTACCGTCGGGAGTTTCCTCGTGTGGTTCTTCCTGCTCCTTTACTACAACCGCTTTAGCCGTGCGATATTCACGATTCTCCCCTCGTTGTTCGCGATGAGCTGGCTGCTCATACTGATGCGCATCCTGGGAATAGAACTTTCCGTGTACAGTTCGCTTGCATTCCCCATCATCATCGGGGCAAGCGTCGACGGCTCATTGCAGTTATGGACCGCATTCTACAACAAGCAAGAAGGCACCGCGCTCACCGTGATGCAGAAAAAATTCTCGGGCATAGCGATTAGCCAGATGGCATCGCTTATCGCCTGCTACGTGCTGCTGATTTCATCGCACCCCGGGCTACGGAGCATAGGCCAGGTCATGCTTGTCGGGCTCATCTGCATATTCACCGCACAGTTTACCATATTCCCGCTTATCGCGGGTTCACTCGACCACTACCGCATCTGGAAAAAGAAACGAGAATCAAGATGACACGCGCTCTTTCTACCCGCACCGAAAACATTGCCGCATCGCTTACAGTCGCCATAGATACCCTAGCAAAACAGATGATTGCCGAAGGCAAGGACGTCGTGAGCCTCGGGGCGGGCGAACCCGACTTCCCTACCCCCAAGCCCATACGCGACGCCGCCTGCAACGCGATAAACGAGGGCAAGACCCGCTATACGGCCCCAGTGGGGATTCTCGAAGTCCGCAAGGCGGTTTGCGATAAACTAAAACGCGACAACGGACTCGAATACGCGCCCGAGCAGATTATCATGACGAGCGGGGCGAAACACGCCGTATTCAACGCACTTGCCGCCCTCATCAATCCCGGCGACGAAGTGATTATACCCGCGCCCTACTGGGTGACCTACCCCGAACTGGTAAAGTGGCTCGGGGGCAGCCCAGTGTTCGTGCAGGCGGGTATCGAGAACGATTTCAAGATTACCGCAGCGCAACTCGAGGCTGCCGTTACCGAAAGGACAAAGGCCATCCTCATCAACAACCCGTGCAACCCCACCGGGAGCGTCTATACGCGCGACGAGCTCGCAGCCCTCGCGAAGGTGATTGTCGAGAAGGATATCTACTGCATTTCGGACGAGGTTTACGAATACTTTGTCTACAACGGCGCGTTCACAAGCATTGCCTGTTTTGAAGGCATGCCGGAGCGCAGCATAGTCATAAACGGTTTCTCGAAATCGCACTGCATGACGGGATGGAGAATCGGTTACGATGCAGCCCCCGCACCCATCGCGAAAATCATCGGGAAAATCCAGGGCCAGGCGACGCACCACCCGAGCAACATCGCGCAGTACGCCGCCCTCGGGGCGCTCCAGATGGACATGGGCGAAGTAGAAAAGATGCAGGCAGCATTCCGCAAGCGCCGCGACTTTATGGTGTCGCAGGCCTCGCGCATTCTCGGCACGCCTGTCGCAGCACCCGCGGGTGCGTTCTACCTGTTCGCGCCCGTCGCAAAGTACTACGGCAAAAAGACTCCCGCGGGCACAACCGTCAGCGGGTCCATAGACTTCTGCAAGTACCTGCTCGAGACGCAAGGGCTCGCCATCGTGCCGGGCGACGCCTTCGGCGACGACACATGCGTGCGCTTCTCGTACGCCGCAAGCGACGAGACGCTCGCGAAGGCATGCGAACGCTTCGAGAAGGGGATTCTGGGCCTGCACGAATAAAACGGCACAAGAAGGTTACGCGAATGTTCCGTATCATCACACCCGATAAGGCAAAGCCGTTTACCATCGGACGCAAGGAAGGCAGCGACCTGCTCTTCACGGAACGTTTCGTATCCCGCGAACACGCCATCATAGAATATACCGAAGATGCGGGCGGCAGCGCCTGGCACATCCGGAGCCTCACCAAGAACAGCTTTACCCTCGTGAACGACGTGCAGGTAGAAGAAACCACCCTGCGCGACGGCGACGTTATCGGGATTGGCGTAAAGCAGTTGCACGTGAACCTCAAGGGCAAAGAACTCACCCTGCTCCTCTTTGACGCGAACGACGAGGTGGAGCGCGTGACGCTGGGAGATGCGCCCGAGACGCGGAAGGTGGGCGACGAGGAATCCCCCCGCGAAATCACCATCAGCAAAAAAGGCGACGGCGCCGAAATCGCATTCCGGCAGGGAGCCGTCGACGAGAACGGGAAAACACACCGCAGGCTCGTGCTCGCCCCGGGCGAAACCACGCGATACGACCAGACCGAAATCACCGCGAAGGACGGCGAAATCCTGCTCCGCAAGGCATCTGCGGGTTTCGACATCCACGTGCGCGACCTGGACGTTTTCGCGGGCAAAAAACAGCTCCTCTCGGGCATAGACTTCGACCTCCCCGCGGGCGAAATTCTCGCCATCATCGGGCGCTCTGGCCAAGGAAAATCGAGCCTTCTCAAGCTATTCGAGGGCAGTTACCGCAAGGGGGAACGCAGCAGCGTGCTTATCGGCGGCGTAGATTACCGGCACCGGGAAGTCCGCAAGCACATCGCCATCCTGGCACAGGACCCTCCCCTCCGTCAGGACCTTACCGTAGAGGAAACGCTCCTTCACGGGGCGCGCATCTCGATGGACCGGCAGGAATACGCGGCAACCTCAAGCGCAAAGCTCGAAAAATTCTGCGAACTCTTCGGGCTTTCTGCCCGCAGGCAGAACCGCATCAAGACCCTCAGCGGCGGTGAACTCCGGCGCACCGCCCTCGCGGCAGAACTCATGGGAAACCCCGGGCTCATCATCCTCGACGAACCGCTCTCGGGCCTGGACCCGTTCAACTCGCGCATACTCTGTTCCCACCTCAAGCAGCTCGCCTTCCTCGGGCACACGATAATCCTCACCACGCACAGTTACGAGGCGCTCCACATCGCGAACAAGGTACTCGTGCTGCACGCGGGCGAGCAGAGTTTCTACGGTACGCCGCAGGCCGCCTACCAGTTCTTCAAGACGAACGACCCCGAAAGCATCCTCTCGGGCCTGAACCAGGATTCTTCCTCCATCTGGAAAAAGTCGGGCTCCGTGAGCCGCGATACGGTAGAGAGCCATTACGGGCACATCTATTTCACAAGGCAAAAGGCGAAGGCATCGCTCGCCTACGGCATGGCACTCACGCTCCGGCAGTGGTTCCGCGACAAGGGTAAAACGGCGGCACTGCTGCTACAGCCGTTCATTATCGGGTTCCTCTTCTCGCAGATTTTCTCGAAGACATCCTCCCTCTGGACGGTATCCTTCGCCATCATCCTCTGCGCGAACTGGTTCGCCCTATCGCTTTCCATACGCGAAATCGTGCAGGAGAAGGGCATACTCCGGGGCGAATTCCGCAAGGGCGCGAAAGTTCTCCCCTATCTCGCAGGCAAACTCGCGCTCCCGACCGTAGCTGCGTTCCTGCAGACTGCCATCGTGTACGCATTTGTCGCCTACCGCATTCCCGTGCACCCCTCGCCCGCCCTGCTCGCGGTAGCGTTCGCCTGCACCGTCGCACCCGCAGTCGCCATGGGCATCCTCGTAAGTTCGCTCTCCCGGAATTCCGGGCAGGCAAACGCGTTCCTCCCGCTGCTCATTATCCCGCAAGTGGCGCTCGCCGGCGCGCTCGTGCCCTTCGACCAGATGCAACAGGTAGGCAAGTGGCTTTCGACCGTCGTGTGGTCGTGCTACAACCAGAGCACGCTCCTGAACCTGCTGCTGGAACGCCCCGATGACGTTTGGAACAAACTTTCGGCGCTTATACTCGCCCTCATATTTTGTATTATTACCGCATTCATTCTACTTAGATCGAAAAAAGCAAAATGACCGAACATGCTGCACAGAATTTTCCGCGCCCCTTTAACGAGAACTACGACCTCATCGGCACTCTCGGCAAGGGCGGGATGGGACTTGTTTACAAGGCACTCGACAAGAAGCTAAAACGCGAAGTCGCATTCAAGATTCTAGACGCATCTGCCGACGAAGAGGCCATCCAGAGGTTCTACCTGGAAGCCCAGGCCATGAAGGAACTCGACCACCAGAACATAGTGCACGTGTTCGACTTCGGTAAGCAGGACAACCAGCTGTTCATCGCGATGACCTACGTTCAGGGGTTCTCGCTTTCCGACGTTCTGCAGCGCCAGAGCAAGCTCCCCTTCGACGCCATCGAGGTCATTATCCGCCAGATTGCCCGTGGCCTCCTCTACGCCCACAGCAAAGGGATTGTCCACCGCGACGTGAAGCCCTCGAACATCATGCTCACCCGCGACAACCGCGTGTACGTGATGGATTTTGGCATCTCGTATATCCAGGAAATGGAGAAGGACAGGCTCACCAAAACGGGAATGACCATGGGAACGCCCGAATACATGAGCCCCGAGCAGTGCCACGGCGACGAGGTGACGCTCCAGTCCGACATTTACAGCATGGGCGTTATCTTGTACGAAATGACCTGCGGCCGTCTCCCCTTCCAGGGAAACCGTCCTGTAGAAATCGCGCTCAAGCACGTGCAGGAACCGCCCCCGGACCCCAAGCAGTTCCGCCCCGACATGCCGAAGGGCCTTTCGGAACTTATCCTCAAGTGCCTCAAGAAAAAACTAAACGAGCGATTCCACGACATGCAGGAATTCCTCGACGAATGCGACCAGGTGTTCCCGCCCAAGGACGCGCACAACAACACGAGATTCGGCAAAAAGCAGTCGCTGCTCAGGCACCCGACCTCCATCGCCGAGGCCGCCACGCGCATACCCGCAAGCGTGCGTGTTATCCGCAGGCGACTCACCGCACTAGCCATCTCGCTGTTCCCGCTGCTGATTCTTTTGATGGTGCTCCTGATGCTCACGTACAAGCCCGAAAGCACGCTCCGCGAAATCGAGTGGGACGATGCCCTCGGCAACTTCGAGCAGTCGGCCATCGAGGCGGACATCTCGGGCGGCTATCCCATCGACAACCTCGTGGATGGCGACCTCAAGACGGCATGGCTCACCGCGATGCCCGCAAAGCCGCAGAACCCGGTGCTCACGCTCTTCTTCGAGAAGAAAACGCTCATCACGCACATCGGATTTGCCGTCGGCTACCAGAAATCCGTCGACGACCCGTTCGGCGACCGCTTCCGCATTTTCAAGAAGCCCAAGTCGCTCACCCTCGAAACAAAGGAAGGATTCAAGCAGAAGATTAAGCTCGAGAACGTGAAGGGAATGCAGTACCCGGTGCTCCAGGCGATGGAATCCAGCGAAATCAAGATATACCTCGACGAAGTGTACGAGGCCGACAACAAGGATTTCGCAATTTCCGAAGTGAGGATGCTCGGCATGGAACTGCCCTAGTCACGAATTGACATAGCCCGCAGGGGCGACCTTATTAGAACATGCGATACGCTCGCGTGTTCTTTTTTTTGTAAAACTTCAACGACGCAAAAAGGAACAAAACATGGAAATAAAGAACAAAGTAAATTTGCAAACCATTCGCAAATTCAAAAACAGGCAAAACGGGGGCAACATGGCAACGAACCGCCCGAAAGGGAACTTCGTAGAGACGCAGGCCGCCGCGTACTTAAGCCGCGAGGGCTACCAGGTAATCGCGCGCAACTACGCCTACTGCGGCGGAGAACTCGACATCGTGGCAAAGCAGGGCGAAACAATCGTGTTCGTGGAGGTAAAGTCGGTGTGGAACGCGGGCGAAGGCAACCCCGCCGCGCGAGTGAATGCGCAGAAGCAGAAAAAAGTCTGGAAAACGGCGTGCCACTTTCTGCACACGCACAGGGATGCCGCCCCCAAGGGGTTCGATCAGCCGTGCCGTTTCGACGTGCTCAGCGCCCGCATGTACATAAAGCCCGTGCAGTTTGAACACTTCAAGGGCGCATTCGAGGGCACGCAGGTGATACCGCAGTGTTGATTCTAGTCCTGGATGCAGCGGACTGAGTAGCTTGTAACTTTCATATTATCAACAACATTTACATCGTCATCATTGCAGGAAACTTCCATGGTGTAAGCAGAGTCTTCTCTGCGCTCAGTAGAAGTCCACAAAAAACCAGCGCATGTGCTATGGTAGGTTCCTGCTTCAGACCTGACTCCAGCAGGAAACAGCGTGAAATTAAAAACATCAAAGCCATTACCAGATGGCCAACCATATTTTGCTTTAAGTCTATAGCCGGCCTTGCCTTCACAAGATTCATTTGACCATTCTCCGCTGCTATTCTGATACCAACCATACCCATATTCAGCCCAGGCGATCAGTTCGTTCACTTCCTGTAGTGTCGGTAGGTGCCAACCGATGGGACAAGCCTTCATTGCGGCAGACCAAGTATATAGCCGGCCATATTTGTCGCATTTGCTTTCCGAATCATCGAAACAATAGCTTTCGTCTGTTTCATAATTCAGATTTTCTTTCATCCATAGTTTACCGGCTATCAATACCGTCCCATACTGTCTCCCAGAGGCATCTTTCATACGTCCGGAGGAATCTCCGTCAGCAACAGGAATCCAGCCATCATCTTCAGTGCACTTTTGCATTTTACCATTCAACTTGTAAATGAAATTATAGATATTCTCCACACAAGCCCTACCGTCATCTATTTCTGCAACGGTTGCTTGCCTGAACACACCTTTATCGCATACATATTTTTTGTAAGTATTTACACGACCGTTCAAAATGCTACCAAAGCCATGCTTACCCAAATTGCTGCACTCATTTTCGGCTTCATGGGTATCGTTATACAAGTCAGAAGCAGGAATCCACCTGCGAATGGTATCCGACGCAACCTGTTCCGTACATACATAATACAGATCGTTATACTTGGCAGGCGTAGAATAATCGCCATTTGTGATGCAAGCCTTCTCTAGCAAACTATCCAAGGCGGTTCCGTAACGCCAGCCATCTTGGTATACATAGTACAGGTTCGGATTTAACGGTCCCCTGCGAACAGTCCCTTCATCAGCAGTCTTGGGCAATTTCGTGACATCTTTCTCAATGTCGGTCGCCTCGCGCCATGCATAAGGCAACTGCTCGTTATTCACCAGAACAAGTTTGTCAGAGGCACAGGTATACCAGGCTTTGGTTTCGCCGACCGAAACACTCTTGACTGTGTCCAAATTATTTTTAGTACAAGGTCCCAGGTCTTTCACCACATCAAGTTCCGTCCCGTAGCGCCACTTGCCCACTTCTGTTTCCGAGGTATCTTCAAATACATAAACAAGCGACTTGTTCACATTACCGACCCTTGCAGTGTCCCTATTAGGCGTACCGAACCCAGCCGTATCTGCTTCAGCGGTTGTAGCCTCGCGCCAGGCGAAGGGAACGGAAGCATCATCACCAACATCACAAATGTACCACACAGGCTCATGCCTTACCATGAGACTGTCGGTCATACCCCTGTTGGCGGCAACACAACTGGCCCTCAAAGCCGTATCCAAGACGGTGCCGCGGCGCCACACGCTATCCTTCACATACACAAAGTCCGTGTTTATTTTGCCTGCAACGGCAGTGTCGGCAGGCAAATCCTTCGCAAGCGCGGCGACATCCTTCTCAACATCAGTCGCGAAACGCCATGCGAACGAGTCGCCGGAAGCCGCACAAATCAAACGCACCAGGCTGTTGTCGCCGTCTGCGTATGCGGAATCGTTCGCGGCATAGTTGGCGGAGTTCTTGTTTTTGACGGCGAAGAGCGCGCCTACGTTACTGGAGTCGCACTTATCCACGTCGAGTTCCTTCATCCAGAAGTTCGTAACGTGCTGTTCGAACGCGGGGGCCGCGCTCTCGGCAAGTTTCCAGCCTTCCACGTTCGCACGGACAGTGGCAAGACGACCTTCAAGGTCCGCCTTCATCGCCCAGTCCGCAATCTGCGCGCGCTGCTTGGCGTTGTCCCACTGGCCGTTGTCGCCCAGGTCAACGCTCAGTGATGCAAGGAGGGCCGTCAACTCAGATTCATTGCGGTCGCCCTGGAGGAGAACGGAGATTGCAAGCAGGGCGGCGTTGCCCTTGCCTTCCTTGAGCACGTTCAAGTCTTCGGCCAAGCCTTCGAAGCCCGAATTGTCGATGCCGAACGCAGTGAAGAGTTCCTTCTCGGCGGCCATCTTCGCCTTGGTTACAGAAGAATCCTTCCTCGTGACAAGGTACTGCACGCGGTCGTACTCGAGGTGGGTCACCAGGTTGATGTTCGCGGAGGAGCGTCCCTTCAGGTTGGTCAATGCGCGCAGCTTGATGGCGGCGGAACTGTTCTCGCCCGTCACCTCGTTGCGGTAGAAGCCGTCCGCCACAATATAGGCGAACGCACTGTTCAATTTTACAGTCTTGATATCGAACGTGCCATCGGCGCGTTCAATCTTGCCGCCGAACGTCTTGCCCGTCTGCTTGAGCGAGCGGCCGTTCTGCAGTTCGTACGCCGTAATATCCGTACCCGTCACAAACGGACCCTTCTGGCTCACGCCGCTCAGGCTAATAGCACTATCCAGAGTAGCGCAGTCCTCGGCACTCACGTTAGCGTCGCATGCCTCGGGCTGTTCGACGTAGCCCGTCAGGTCCATCATGAACGTTTCCGAACCGCAGGCGATGGTCGCGGTCAATGCGGTGGATTCCTTTATGGTACAGCCAGCGCCGTTCGTACCGTTGGTGCCGTCCTTGCCGGGATCGCCCGGGTCACCTTTAGCGCCATCATCACCCTTTGCACCAGGTGCGCCGTCCTTGCCGTTGGCGCCGTCCTTGCCAGCTTCGCCCGGCTCACCCTTTGCACCATCAGCGCCATCTTTGCCGTTCTTCACCGTGCCGATGGATTCCCCGTTACAGAAAATCTCGAAGCCCGTGCCGTCGTTCAAACTCGTGGAGGTACAGACGTTGTCGCCCACGCTCACCGTGTTCGCGCCGAGCGACATCCACTCCTTGCCGTCGCAACCCAGGAACTCGTGAGTCTCCTTGACGAACGCTGTCTGACCCGCGATATCCTCGGTACATGCAGGCAGGTCATCGGTGGACTTGATTGCGCCAACGTTCGCATTGATTTCGGTGATGTCGTCACCGCAGGCAGAGAGCCCGAAGGCAAGAGCAGTGGTCAGTGCAGAGACAAGACGTACAGATCCTCGCCTACGCGAGGATGACGTCAAGCAAGAGTGTGACACGGAGAGAAAACGGTTCAAGGACTTCATAGGACGGTTCCTTTCTCTTAAATCGCACCAAAATGTAATAAATTATTTATATTATCGCCATGCGTTTTGAAGTACATCCCGTAAACCCGCAGGCGAGAATCGTGAAACTCGCCGCAGCCGCCCTCGAAGACGACGCGCTGGTACTCTACCCCACCGAATCCGGCTATGCCATCGGCTGCAATGCAGAATCCCCGAAGGCAATCCACAAGCTTTACGCCCTCAAGAAGCCTATGAAGAAGTTCTTCATGGCGCTCATCGTACCCGACATACGCAGCGCTACAGACTACGCCCGCATTGACAACTTTGCGTTCAACATCATGAAGCCGCGCGTGCCAGGGCCCTACACCTTCATTCTGCCCGCCGACCCGCACATCGCCCGTAGGCTCGACGTGAAGCGCCCCGAAATCGGCATTCGCATGCCCACGCACCCGTTTTTCAAGGAACTCTTCCAGCATTTCGACAAGCCCATCCTCAGCACGGCGGCGAAACTCAGCGAAGAGGACATTTTCGATACCGACGAAATCTGGAAGACCTTCGAGCACTCCGTCGAGATGATGGTCGACTGCGGTCCCATCGAGATTAACCCGACGAACATAATAAGCCTCATCGGCGGGAACGTCGAGGTAATCCGCGGCGAACTGCTGGACCCGTAAAGTTGCGTTATTTTTCGTTCCCTTTATACGCAAAAGGCCTCCCATAGGGAGGCGTTTTGCGTATCGGGGTAGCCAGATTGCAAAATGTCGCTTTGCTCCATTTTGCCCTACGGGCTTATGCTAGCGCATAAGCTCAAAAACACCTTTACTTTCGCTTCGCTCAACGGTGTTTTTTTCAAACTGACTCCATCATTTCGATTTGGCGATACCCAAGATACACAAAGGTCCCCATAAAGGGGACCTTTGTGTATCGGGGTAGCCAGATTCGAACTGACGACATTCTGCTCCCAAAGCAGACGCTCTACCAGGCTGAGCTACACCCCGATAGCCCAAATATAGTAAAAACTATAGAAAAAGGCGGGTGGCATAAGTTTTTCGTTTGACTATCCCGAGAGCAACAGCACCCGGAATTGCGGCTAGTCCTGGACACAGCGGACGCTATACGCGTTCGGTTTGGTTAGGTCAGCATCGCCATAGGTCACGTCATTTTCACCCGTTTTCAAAATCAAATATGCCGCTCTCGTAGCACCAGCATTCGCATTTGACGTAGAAGTCCAGAGTAAGGCCCAAGTACCAAAATTATAGTAAGCATTAGAAGAAGCAACATAATAGCCCGCAGGTCGGGCATCGAAGGCAACAGCATCACTGCCGTCCCAATGCCAATAACTTTTCAGGGCTCTTCCCTCTCCAGTAGAAGAACCATTTGTTGCCTCGTTCATCAACGTATGATATTCTGATCGCGTCGGCAAGTGCCAGCCAGCAGGGCAAGCCTTCATTGCAGCGCCAAAGGTATAAAGACGTCCATACACATGGCAACTATCCGATTTGTAACAATAACTACTATCAACATTGTAGTAAAGATTCGATCTCATCCATTGCTGGTTTCCAACCACAGTAGTATTGTACCTGTTTCCAGCGCCATCCTTCACATATCCTATCGATCTGTCTTCTGTACGAACCCATCCGTTATCGGTACACGTACGGAATACAGCTTCCAACCTAGCAATATAACCCTTTATAAATGTTACACATGCGCGGTTGTAACTTATTTCGTCACTATTTGCAAGCCTGAAATTACTTGCGCTCTGGCACGCATAGAATTTATCCTTATTTACACGGCCAGCCATAAGGGAGCCATCGCCATACGCTCCACTCGCACTGCAAGCAGAGCGCGATTCATACGTATCATTGAAAAGGTCGGGAGCAGGAACCCACTTGCGTACGGTATCCCCTGTCGACTGAGCAGTACATACATAATACAGGTTATTGTATTTGTAGGTCTTCAAGGTATCGTTGTTTGTTATACATGCTCTGTAGCCCGCTTGCTTGAAGATGTAATCCAAGGTGGTTCCGTGCCTCCAAGTAGAATTTTGGCGAACGTAAGTCAAATTCGCATTTACCTTTCCCTTCTTGACATCACCCGTTGAATAGCTATAAGCACCCCAGCCCACGGTATCCTTTTCAATGTCTTTCGCCTTCCGCCAGTTATATGTAACCGAGAATCCATCGATACTTGTGGAGAATTCGTTAACGCATTTGTACCAGTCATCAGCAGTACCGCCATTGCTCTGCTTGACGTTGTTCCTCTGGGTCTGTGTGCACGCCCCGAGGCCGGCTTTTTCGAAGTCTGTCGCAGGTCTCCATCCATAAGAATCCTTCACATAATACAGGTTCGTATTCACTCTGCCCGCGGAATATGTACCTACAGCAGCCGTAGCCGAAAGCGGATATGTGTCCATTTCGTAGTTTGTAGCCTTAACCCAAGCCTTATTCCTGTATGCATAGTAATGCGAATGGTCTATGTTTCCGGTTCTCACGGAATCAGCCCTTGAAGTCGGGGCGGACCAACCATAAATATCCGCCTCTTCTGCCGTCGAAGAACGCCAGGCATTTGCAACGCTAGCACCGTTCTCTACAACCCCTTCTGAAGAGCAAGTGTAATAAAACTTGTTACTTCGAACCTTGATTCTCCCCACCTTGGCAGCAAGGCAACCTTCGCCCAGCAGTAAGTCGAGGGTCGTCCCGCGGCGCCATGCATTCTTTTCGTAAACATACACGCGCGAGTTATCTATATTGCCAGTCCTTACGGAGTCATTTGTCGGAGCGGTCCAGCCAAATATATCGGCCTCATCGGCGGTAGAGTTTCGCCAGGTTTTACTGACAATCGCACCATCGGATAGGATTTTCGCCTCATCCGTACAGGTGTAGTACTGGCCAGCGGATGTCTTGACTACTTCGCCCTTGATGTCGTCAAGGCAGACCTTGCCTAACAGGTAGTCATTCTCGGTACCACGACGCCAGCCATTCTCTTCGTACACAAAGAAGCGTCCCTTGTTGACGTGACCGAGCTTGATGGAATCTGCCGCGGTTTCGGGGATTCCGAACTGAGCCGTATCGGCCTCGGCTTCCTTGGCGAGTCTCCAGGACGTGGGAATTACATAACCGCCGAGTTTGCTGCCGTCCGTCGCACAGATGTACCACGTGGTATCGGTCGCATCGGCCGTGAACGTGGTGGTATTCTTGATAGTGTTCACGCAGGCGGCGTCGAGGGAGGCATCAAGTTCCGTACCGCGGCGCCAGTCGCCGTTTTCCTTCACATACACGAAGCTCGTGTTGATCTTGCCGTTTGCAGCAGAGCCTTCGTCCGCATCACCTGCAAGCGCGGCGACATCCTTCTCAAGGTCGGTCGCGAATCTCCATGCATAAGAATCGCCGGAAGCCGCACAAATCAAACGCACCAGGCTGCTGTCGCCATCCGTGTATACAGAGTCGTTCGCGGCGTAGTAGGCGGAGTACGCATTCTTTGTGGCGAAGAGCGCGCCTTCGTTGTCGGATGAGCACGTGTCCACGCCGAGTTCCTGCATCCAGAAGTTCGTCACGTGCTGTTCGAACGCGGGGGCCG
>NZ_FQWR01000008.1:0-137004 GCF_900129735.1 Fibrobacter sp. UWCM
TTGTCTCCGTTTTAAAAACAAAAAGGACCGCCCCGCATTGCACGGAAGCGATCCTATAATAGCACCCTTTCTGGTGTTGGAGACAATATACAAAAAAAATCCAACCGCTATTCCAAGTTGGAGTATACGGATTTTCGTGCGAATAGGTGATTTTTCTCAATATTTGGCTAAAAAAATTGATTTGATGCAAGTTTTTTTTGCACTTCGTCCATTTTTATATTAGTTTTTGAAGTGTAAAAGAGTTTTTGCTCTTGCCCTCCAAACGAAATCTGCAAATTTCACAAGAACGAGGACAAGGCGAACGCTCACGCAAGCATGCTACATTCTGGCGTGCTTCAGTTTGCTGTAGCCGGCCGCTAGGCCGGTCGTTGGTCGCATGACCAGGGGCAACAGCCCGTTTGGGGCGTGGGTCGTTTGCGTTTATCGTTCTTAGGCTTTGCAGAGCCTCGTTTGGATAAATGCAACGACTTGCGCCTTTTTTGTTTCCACAAAATTTGGCATGATTCCTTGCAGAGCAGGGGTAGAATACCAGATTCTTTAATTGAATCTGGCTATGACTTTTGCATACGCAAAACGCACCGTGCCGAAACCCGCGCGGCATAGTGTGCAACAACCTGCGGGATATACACTCATGAGGTATATTATGAAGACAACAAAGAAGATGGCCTACAAGAAGCCCCGTCTTATCGCAAAGAACAACCCGACCGGTAGCTTCGCTGCTGGTTGCCCGGTTGAAGGATACAATAGCGACTACGATTGCAAATGTTGCGAAAGAAGCGCTTACTAAAGTCGTCGAAACAATTTCCTAAGGTGGGGCTTAACCGCCCTGCACTAGGGATTTTTCTAAACCTAACATTAGTCTTAACCTCAAAGAGGAAAAAATGAAACTTGAAATAACCGAAACTGATATTGAAAACAATATTAAGGATGAGGCTTTCTGCAAGATGTTGGTCAGTGTCATTGATTACAAAGGAATGGTTAACTTAGACGAAGAATTGAATACTGCCGATAAAGATGAACTTGCCCAAAAGATTAAAGAATGGAAATCAAGATATTCCAAATTTTAATTGTGAAAAATTTTCCCGTAAAAAACGGCTCCCAAAAGCGAAAAAGGATTTCTTTTCGGGAACTTCTTTCGATTTTATATCGTTTCAACAAAGGACCATTGTATGATAAATGACAAAGAGGTAAAAGCACAACTTAATCAAAGTCTCGCGTATAATTATAGCGAAAACGTTTTAATCAATGAAAAAATTAGTCTTAAGTCGACTTTCCCGGATCTTTCTGAAGAAGATCTTGATGCAATGGCTAAAGAAAACCTATCACAAAGTACAAAGCAATTAAACGAACAAAGACAAAGCATTAAAGAGTATCCATTACAAAATGAAGAATCTAGGGAGCAATAGCCACAATGTTCTACCGTCAATCTCGAGATACTTTTATTCGTTCCATAGGTGAATACGGTTATATCTATAGCCAACTTACTAAACATGATCGTACCTATACCCAAGAAGGGAACGCCTTTCTCTCTGTCATAACTCGTGAACCGCAAAGCTTAGAAGAACTTTCGGCAAAGGCTTGCGAATACTTTGAGAATGTGACTCATGAAGATGTTCAAGATGATATGAAGGAATTCTTGGATTCGCTAGTTGCCGACCACTACCTAGTTTCAGCAGAAACAGCAGAAGAATGCGCCAAAAAAGATACTTTTTTTAGTTATGTCGACAATCCGAAAACCCGGTTTACGTATAATGCTCAACAAAATCCTGATGATGAAAAACTCTACGCAGATACTCAAGAAATCTTAGAGTTTTTTTATCGGAAGCATCCACAAATTCATAGATGTCAAATTGAGACGACGAGTCGATGTAACGAAAGGTGTATTCATTGTTATATTCCACATGAATTAAAAAATGTTATTCTACCATACAATGTAATTGAAAACGTTCTTAACCAACTGCACGATTTAGGTGTTTTAGGACTTACACTTTCGGGAGGAGAATTTTTTACACATCCTGATGCGGAAAAAATTCTGCATAAAGCTCGCGAATTGGATTTTTCTTTTTCCATCCTTTCGAATATAACATTGTTAACTCCTGCTATAATTGATGTTTTAAAAGAAGTTAATCCGGCTATTGTTCAAACATCACTTTACAGTGTCATTCCTAAAGAACATGACCATATCACGCAACTAAAGGGCTCCTGCGAAAAGACCAAGGCCGCGATTGACTCTCTGATAGCTGCGAATATTCCTGTGCAAATTAATTGCCCGGTTATGAAATCAACATACCAATCTTACAAAGATGTTTTAAAATACGCCTATGAACGTAATTGTAAGGCGCAAACCGATTATGTACTGATGGCTCGATTTGATTTTACGACGGATAATCTCGTTGAACGTTTGACGATGGAGCAGACGGAAGAATTGCTCAAGGACATTATTCAGTTTGATAAGGATTACCTTGAGTTGACAGATCGTACTGTATTGCCTATTTCCCGTGAAGAATGGGGTAAAAAACCATTCTGCGGAGTGGGCATTGATAACATATGCATCGCAAATGACGGGATTGTTTATCCATGTGCCGGTTGGCAGGGGATGGCTTGTGGCAATGTTCGTGAACAACCCATCAAGGATATTTGGGAAAAGTCTCCCCAATTGAATAAATTGCGTAAACTTACTAAGTCTGCTATTCCACAATGTTACGATTGCGAAGATCGACAATTCTGCGCTCCATGTCTTGTCCGCAATTTTAACGAAAGTGGCGGCGATTATTTAAAGGTTGCTTCGCATTTCTGTAAGGCTTCTCATTTGAATCGCAAGCTCGTTGAAGATGCTAAAGCGAAAATGCGAAAAGAAAAAGTTTAACAACACCCCCACGGAGGTTCACTATGTCCGAAGAAAACGAAGTAAAACAAGACAATCCAACGAAAGAACCCAAAGGTTCCAATAGATTGACCGACATCGACTGGGATAAGGAGACTCCTAAAACAGCCGAGGCGTGGATGACGTTGTCTCCTGAAGAGAGGCTAGATTGGTGCATTTGGCACGAAGATCAAATGCAATCAAGGTTTGCGGCAATTGTGACTCTTTTGGGGATCGGTGGCGCTGCATTCGCAATTTACAAAAACGAAAGCGGAACGGGCTATTCTGTTTTGATAGGTGTTGTCGCTTTTATTGTCATAATTCTCTTACTTGCCTTTAGTAGTTTCCTATATAGGGCCCTTCGAGCTCTCGCTATTGGAATATTGGTGGCAATTTTGCCGGCGATAGTCATTCACTTTGCAGTCGAACCAGGAACAATGCAGATAGTCCTGATTGTTACGGATTTTGTGTGCTGTATCGCCCTTTTAGGATGGATGGAATCGAAGGGATGGCTTTCCAGAAAAGAACCTAAATTCCCGCCACCTAAGGAGCCTGGAGTCCTTGAGGACTTGAACAAATTAAGAAAGGATATGAAAAAGGCTTTGGCTAGTATGCCCAAAAGGCCCAAGAAAAAAAAGAAGGAAAAAACTGGCGGGTCATGGCTTCAAAATACAATACAAAATATGGCAGATGAGGGCTATTTGAACACTGAATTGTATCCACGCCCCCGCCGCCGTCGTTAGTTTTTTATTATATAAATTTAGATGATATCCCTGATGCAGCAAATTATCGGCTGGTTTGGTTGGGGCAAAGGTGTTGGTGCCATTGCCGGCATTAGTGCTATTCTGACTGCACTCGCCATTCTAGCACCTGTTGCCGCAGGGATGCTTCTTTATGGATTAGAACGACTCCAAATCAAAATTATTGAAAACTTAAGTCACGAGTTTGCTCTTTTTTTTGTAAACTTCGTTACCTTCCCGGGAACATTTGTTCATGAGATGGCACATTTATGTTTTGCTGTCATTACGGGCGCGGAAGTTCACGAAATCTGTATGTTTGAGAGCGACAACGGGAGATTAGGGCATATTTCTTATCGAAGGCGCGGTCCATACTTGATAAAAGCTATGCAAGAAACTCTTATTTCCGTTGCCCCGACGATAGTAGGGCTGCTCATTGGTTATTTCCTGATAAAGTATATCCTTGCCGGATCACATTCCTTATGGGCTAATATTGGATTGTGGTATTTGGTTATTTCACTTGTTGACCATTCTACCATGAGTGATTCCGATCTCGAAGGTTATTTTTCAGGCGTGTGGGTCTTTATCTTACCCGTATTTCTGTTATTTTTTGTGTCGGGATTACTTGCTTGATTTTCGATTTTCATGTGCACATGGGACAGTATTTTGACGACTACTACACGCCGCCACGAATTCTGCGTACCCTGCAACTTGCGGGTATCACTCACTTTGCATATTCCAGCACGAGTACCATTGTTACTGATGATCCGAGTTTCTTGTTGGAAGAGCGGGTTGCGATGCATGAACTTTCGGAAGGCCTCGCCAAGCCTATTTTGTGGGTGACTCACGATATGCTGAAACGTTCGCCGGATCTTTCGTTGTATATGAATGATACCGGTGGTAAAATTTGTGGGATGAAAATCCACGGAGTATCTGAAAAATGGTTGCCCAATGGTCGCGAACTGCAACGGGTATTTAAAATAGCCCAAGAACGGGGGCTGTTTGTGAAACTCCACACTGGCGAACGCGAAAATTGTGAAGCGGGAATGTATCAGGAAATCTGCACAAGATTCCCTGATGTCCGAGTCGTTCTAGCCCACGGACGTCCCATTGGGCAGGCAATCGCCGTGTTACGAGAATGCCCCAACACGTTTGTCGATATTTCGTTTATGCCTCTTTGCCAATTTCAGCAACTTATGGTCGCCGCACGGCAAGATTGCTTCACAGACCGAATTCTGTT
This sequence comes from Fibrobacter sp. UWCM, assembly GCF_900129735.1. Classification (NCBI taxonomy): domain Bacteria; kingdom Pseudomonadati; phylum Fibrobacterota; class Fibrobacteria; order Fibrobacterales; family Fibrobacteraceae; genus Fibrobacter; species Fibrobacter sp. UWCM. The sequence continues at coordinate 4,841 of NZ_FQWR01000008.1, forward strand.
CGGGACCGATACTCCTATCCCTGGACGACACCTGAAAAGTTCCCTTCCGCGCCATCTGCGCAGTCGTATTGAGCAAACCAAACGCATTGCAGGTAGGGATTGGTACAAAATTTCCTGGAAAAATGCGCAAAATCTCTTGACTTTTGCACCGAAATAAGCGATATATTATAAGAAACAATCCTGGCAACAAAAAGCACATCCAAGGAGTATTTATGGCGATACGGATTCTCGAAGGCTCACTTCCATGGGCCCCCGAATTGAGGGCATCTATGTCACGATTGATGTATGCATTCGAGACATCCGTTCGCATGAGGTCTGGCGGCGAGGTCTCGCTTTTTCTTGACGACGCCCTGGTTACAAGAGATGGCGACACGAATACGTTCTTTTTTACCATGGGCAAAACTCCCGATTTGTTTGAATGGGAAGACGAGAGAGACTCTAGTCTCAATACACAGGTCGTAATAACGCTATATATGAATCATATGGTCGATTCGGTGGTAGACCTGATGCGCTTTGGAGAAACGGAGCCTTTCGCCTCGTTCCTGCTGCACATGGATACGTTTGGTGACGACCTTGCAAACGCAGTTCCTGGACTTTTCCCAGATGCTCCCGACTTCCATAATCAAAAACCTTCGTGAGCGCTTGTGATTTGTATGAGACTTTTCCTGCCATTCATCCTTGTCACCCTGCTGCTTTCGGGCTGCGGGCTCAGCGACGACACCCAGGAACAGCTGGAAGAGGCTGTTGGCAGGGCGGCTGCAGAAGCGCTGGACTCTGCAAAATCAAAATCGGCGTGGGCGGCTGACGAAATTTCGACAACTATCGAGGAACATGGTGGTGCTCAAGGCATTCTCGAAAAAATTGTGCAGTTCTTTGACGGACTATTTGAAGGTTCCGAAGGCGAGTGCGAAAAAAGGTCTGCCAGTAAGACGGAAAGCTTTGCACCTAGGACAGTCATCAAGCGCAATGCGGAGCAACAGAACTACCACGAAGAGGTACTCAGCCTCACAATACTGAAAGCGGCTTCTGTAAATATCGACTGCTTGCGACCCGAGGTGGATACCGCCATCAACATTGTGGCTTCGGTCTACCACGAGATGTTCAAGGATGACAATTACCGCCCGGTAATCACCAGCGGGAACGATTCCGACAAGCATGGTGAACGGTCGGCCCATTACGCATGCGCCGCCGTAGATATTCGAATCAAGGTTGTCGAAAACCTGGAAATCCGAAAGGTTCTGGCTCAGAAGATTCGTGATGAACTAGGCTCCCGATACACCGTTCTGCACGAAGATGTCGGCATGGCAAACGAACACCTGCATGTGCAGTTACGCAGTGGAACATACGACCGGAATATCATGTGGAGATAATTTGTTTGTAAAACCGCGGAAATAACCGATGGTTACGATTTCGATGTCAAGTTGAGCGAGAAATGTTCGAAATTCGAGAACATCATGTGCCAGTGGGACAGACGATTAAAGCGAAGGCCCTGTTTACTTTTGCACACTTGAATTTTTCGCAGCAAGTCGAGCCTTCGCCTCGGCAATCACTTCCGGAGATACTCCCAATTCCTGGAAGATGCTGAGTGTGTTGGCTTCGCCGCGTGCTTCAGCTGCAAGTTCCTTTCCGGCAGCCCAGCATTCGTAATCTTCTTTCGTCGTCATTTCGTGCTCCTGTGCTTCCAAAAGTTTGCAAGGAAAATATACTTATTTTTCTTTGAAAGCGGTACCGCCATTCCGTTCCTGATGGCGTGCCTGCTGTAGAGCGCCCATTCATCCCAGTATTCGTTCTTCGCACTCGGCAGGTCAAAGTCACAAATCCAGACGGAAATGGTTTCCGGCAATTGATAGCGGCGCTTTTCGCGTTCTTTTTTAGGCAACGCCTTGAATTCTGCGGATTCTTCCATCTCCTTCCGCCCCTTGATTACCAAAAAGGCCTTGTAGAAAGCGTCCTTGAAGAACTACCACAACGGAGGCTTATGGAAACTTTCTACTTATATATCGTTCCTCGCGTTGCAAATGTCAAATTTTTTGTATATTGTGCATACGCACCAGAAAAGGTGGTATTACGGATCATTCCCGCGCGGGCGGGATGGTCCGTTTTTGTTTATAATGAGGTGAAAATGAGGAAAAAGACGGAAATGACGGCCCCTGACCTTGCTTCGACTGCGATCAGCTCAGGCGTCGGAGGTGACAATTGGGGCGAAATCGTGATGTACCAGCCGGAGGGTGAGATGAGGCTGGAAGTACGTGTCGAGAACGAGACGGTGTGGCTCACACAGGCGCAGATGGTAAAATTGTTTGACAAAGACCAATCTGTTATTGCTAGACATATCAAAAACGTATTTAAGGAAGGCGAACTACCGCAAGAGAGTAATATGCAAATTTTGCATAATACTCTATCAAAATTCAAACCTACTACTATTTATTCTTTAGACGTCATTATTTCGGTTGGTTATCGAGTAAAATCCTTTAGAGGGACTCAATTTCGCCAATGGGCAAACCAAGTTCTTAAAGGCTATATACTTAAGGGCTATGCCGTGAATCAGCGGAAGATCGCGACGGATTTGCAGATTGCGGACCGCCTGCATGAACAGCGGCAACTTATCGAGAGCCAGGGTGCAGAAATCGAGGATGTCCGGAAGTCTGTCGTCGAGCAAAATTCCCGACTTTCTGCAGTCGAGCAGCGGATAGACTTTTTCGTGAATGCCGCGCAGTCGCCAACCGGAGGCATTCTCGCCACGGGAACCCGTTTCGACGGGCTCGTGTTGATTGCGGACCTCGTGAAGTCGGCCAAGCTTTCCGTGGCGTTCATCGACCCTTTCGCCACCATCGAGGTGCTGAAATTTGCGGCGATGCGCGCGAAGGGCGTGCAGGCGGCTATTTATTCTGCGCACATCACTCCCGAGTTCAAGGCTGCTGCAGATTTGCACAAGAAGCAGTATCCCGGCCTGGATTTAAAGACGATGCGCACAATTCACGACCGCTTTTTGCTCGTCGATGACAAGGTGTATCACTTCGGGGCGTCATTCAAGGACATGGGCAACGAGATGACAGCATTCAGTGTCTTGGACTTTGTGACCCCCGCAGAAGTCATCGAGAAAATCCAGGAAAGCATGAAAGGGCGGTGAAAATGGAAAACTGCACCAGTTGGTGCAGAATTCCCCCGCCTTTTCTGCCCGTTTCCGGTAGAGCGGGCGTTTTTCTTGCCCATAATTGTGTATTTTTCATAGAAAATCAGTCACACCGCGAGGTGTGGTTTTTGAGGTATATATGCAGAAGCTAGTTATAGTGACTTTCGTGCTCCGTGCACTGGGTTTTGTGCTCGTGATTTTGAGCCTGTTCGGGCACGAGGTGATCCTGAACGTGTTCCCCGGTCTCGAGGGCACGTCCATCAACCCGATTTTCTATTCGGGTATTGCAGTGTATTTTGTTGGCGCGGTCATCTATTTCTTTGTGAACAAGAAGCGCCGTGCCGACCGTCGCCGTGAAGAGATTGCGGAAGCCGAACAGCGTGCCTTCCAGAGTTCTGCCAAGGAACAGGACGGCGACCAGAACGCATAGGTGAATTATGGGTGATTTGATGATACAGATTGAGCATTTGCACAAGACGTACAGGAGCGGCTTTTTGATGAAGCCGAAGCTTGCGCTCAAGGACGTGAACTTCAGTGTGGAGCCGGGCCAGGTGTACGGGTTTATCGGCCCGAACGGTGCGGGCAAGTCCACGACCATCAAGGTGCTGACGGGCTTGTTGAATTTTGATTCGGGCAAGGTGCTGGTGAACGGCATCAGCCCGCGCGACGTGAAGAGCCGCCGCTATATCGGTTACTCCCCGGAGCAGCCGTACTTCTACGATTACCTCACGGGGCGCGAGCTCCTGCGCTTCTATGGCAAGCTGGTGGGGCTCGATGGTGCGGAACTGGACAAGCGCATCACCTGGGCGCTCGAACTCTTGCACGCGAACAAGGACTGGATTGACCGCCGCCTGCGTTCGTACTCCAAGGGCATGATGCAGCGCGTGGGCATTGCGCAGGCGATTCTCGGCAAGCCGAAGCTCTTGATTCTCGACGAGCCGATGAGCGGGCTCGACCCGATGGGCCGCCGCGACGTGCGCGAGGCTATACAGCAGCTGAACCGCGATGGCGTGACTATCTTCTATTCGAGCCATCTGCTGAGCGACGTGGAAAGCATTAGCCACAAGGTCGCGATGATCGTGGATGGCAAGATTGTGCGAGAAGGTACGGTCGACGAGATTACCGAGTCGTGCGGGGTGGAATACCACGTGCGTACGCGCAAGGCGATTCTCGAGAGCGACCTGCCGCAGGGCGTTTCGCTTACGGGACACCCGGAAGAATTCGTGTGCGAAGACGACGCTGCCCGCGACCGCCTGCTGGGCTACTGCCTTGCGAACGGGATTGCGGTCGAGAAGATGGACCACAAACGCCCGAGTCTCGAGGACATTTTGACGGAGGAGATTGCACGTGCAGACGCTTAAGTATATTGCGATTATCGCTCACAACACATTCCGCGAATCCATACGCGACAAGATTCTCTACAACATCGTGTTCCTCGCGATTGCGCTCACCCTGTTCAGCATCGTGCTTGGCGAATGGTCGGTGTTCGACCGCGCCTACGTGATCAAGTCCACTACGCTTTCGGTGATGAGCCTCTCGGGCCTCCTGATTTCCATCTTCGTGGGTATCAGCCTGGTGCAGAAGGAAATCCAGCGGCGTACGGTGCTCACGCTGCTTTCGAAACCGATTAGCCGCGTGACGTTTATCGTGGGCAAGTACTTCGGCCTGCTTGCCGTGGTGGCGGTGCACCTCACGCTACTGACGGTCATCTATTACCTGATGCTCTTCGTGATGAACGCGGAACCGACGGCGAGCCTGCTCCTTGCCATATACCTCATCTTCTGCGAGATGGCGGTAGTGATTGCGGTGGCGCTCCTGTTCAGCAGTTTCAGCAGCACGATTCTTTCGGCGCTCTTCACGCTGGGCGTTTACTTTGCGGGCCATCTGAGCAACGAGCTGTTGGAACAGGTGAGGTTTGCAAGCCGCATGGGCGAGATGGGCGATACCTCTACGGCACTGTTCGAGAAGGCCGCGGTGGTGATACACGCGATTTTCCCGGGGCTCTACCGCTACAACGTGACGAGTTACGTTGTGCACGGGCTTGCGCTCCCCGATATGTATTTGTTCTGGAACACCATCTATGCACTCGGATACGTCGGGGTATTCCTCGCGATTGCAAGCTGGTGGTTTAGCCGGAGGGATTTCCTATGAGAAACCAGTATATGGCGAAGGTCCTCGTCCACAACAAGATGGTGACGCAGGACCAGGTGGATGCCCATTGGGCAGAGGCGAATGACCAGGTCGATATCGGCCAGGTCTTGGTGAAGGCCGGGCTCTTGCAGCAGGCGGTTTACGAGAAGGTGCTTGCCTTCGTGAAGAACCTGGAAGCGAAGAATGCTGCGGCCGCTCCCGCAAAGCCTGCCCCCGCTCCGGCGGCAGCTCCGGCTGCTCGGGCAGAAAGCGCGGCCCCCGCTCCGGCGCCGAAGCCCGCCCCTGCGGTAAAGCCCCAGGCATCGGCGCCTGTGGCTCCGGAAGAACCTGCGTTGCAGATTGAGGGCAACAGCATCTATGGCGAGGCGTCTTCTTCCAACATGGTGGTGGAGAAGGTTTCGGGCCTGGAATCCACGAGCATCTCGAGCATCGGCATCTCTACCGAAGACGTGTCTGAAGATGAATCCGCGAATGGCGAACTGCCTTCGCGATTCGCGGTGGTTTCGGGCGAAGGGTCCGAGGTCATGGCTCCCGAGAACCTGCTGGTGACGATGAGCCTGAAGAAGATGATTGCGTATGCCCGCAAGTTCGGCGCGACGGATATCTACCTGTTTGCCGGCCGCGAGGTGATGATGCGCCAGTCTGGGTCGATATTCCCGGTGACCGAGCAGACGCTCGACCGCACCCGCGTGGCGGACCTGCTGGCCGAGGCGTCCGAGGGTTTCGCCGACGGCTACAAGGTTGTCGCGGGCAAGAACTTCAGCAAGACATTCGGGCTCCCGGGTGTCGGGCGTGCACGCATTTCCGTCATCTGGAACGACGTGAACCCGAGTATTTCCATTCGCGTCATCCAGAGCGTGTCTATTTCTTTTGAGAACCTCTTCTTGCCGCCGTTCTGCCAGTCGTTTGCCGAACTGCAGAGCGGTCTCGTACTGATTGCGGGACCGTCGGCGAGCGGGCGCTCTACCACGATGACCACGTTTATCGAAACCGTAGCCGCAAATCGCCCGTGCTATATCCACACGATAGAACGGCCCATCGAACGCCTGCTCAAGAACCCGAACGGGGCTCTTGCCCAGAAGGAAGTCGGGCTCCATGTGAAAAGCGGCATTGCTGGCATCGAGCTTGCCATGCGCGACGGTGCCGATGTGATATGCTTTGACCATTTGCAGTCTATGGAAGAACTGAACCTGCTGCTGCAGGCATCGAATGCGGGCGCGCTCGTGTTTGCCGTTACCGGTGGTAACAACATTCACGCACTGCTCTCGAAGTTGCTGGTCGAGGTTCCGGAATCGAGCCGCGCCGCGTTTGCGTGCACGCTTGCCGACCAGTTGAAGGGCGTGATTGTGCAGCACCTGATACCTGTGGTGCAGAACCAGGGCCTGGTGCTTGCCTGCGAGGCGATGCGCGTTACCTCTACGGTTGCGAACATGATTCGCCGCTGCGACCTGTCGCAGTTGGTTGCCGCAATCAGCAGCCAGAAGGACCAGGGCATTACTTTGGACGATTCCCTGCAGAAGTGCGTGGAATCCGGTTATATCGACGGTGCGGAAGCCTGGAAGCGCGCTTACGATAGCCGCCGCTTTGCGGCGTACAGGCCGGCATAAGGAGGTTTCGGATGGCTACAGAAATTGAATCCCTCTTGGAATATGTGGTGAATGTCGGCGGTAGCGAACTCATCGTTACCGAGGGCGCCCCTTCCGCGGTGCGCCTCGCCGGTCGTGTTTGTGCCGTTCCCGATGCACCCGCAATCGAGTTCGGGACCCTGCGGGAATTCCTCGGTTCCATGGAAGGCGACGAAGGCTCCATGATATGCGGCCCGTGGGCCGGTGTCAAGTGGCGCGTGCGCTTTTTCCGCGAGGCTCTCGGGAATGCCGCCGTTTTCCGCCCGCTTATGGATGAATGCCCGGACTTTGCCTCGCTCGGGGCGCCGGAATCTGTACTCGGGCTGGCTGGCCGCAGTTCCGGCCTGATTGTCTTTGCCGGCCCCGCGTGCTCCGGCAAGACGACCACTGCGACCTCGTTTATCAGTACGTTATGTTGTTCTAAAGTGCTTCGCGTAAGCCTGCTGAACGAATCCGAAGAAATCCCGGTGAAGACGGGCGAGAGCCTCGTGCTCAAGGATTCCGTGGGCTCCGTGAACGAACGTATTTTGCAGGCTCTCCGTAGCGGTTGTGACTTGTTCTGGCTGGGCGATTTTGCGGGCGAGAACGTGATTGCGATGCTTCGTGCCGCAGAGGCCGGGGCCCTTGTGGTGTGCTGCGTGACTGCGGGTAATTCTGCGGGCGTGCTCGATACGTTGCTTGCGTCGGTACCGAATGCCGAACGTGACCTGTGCCGTGCCATGCTTGCTGACCAGCTGAAGGCTGTCGTGGTGCAGCGCTTGTTGCCGGGTGCTGCCGAAGGTAGTGGTGCCGTCCCCTCGTGGGAAGTCATGCTCAATACGCAGAACGTGGCGACGCTCATCCGCAGTGGCGAATTCTTCAAGTTGCCTTCCATCATTGCGGCATCGCCCGCAGAAGGAATGCTCCTGATGGACGATTGCCTTGCGGAACTGGTGAAGTCCGGTTATGTAGCACGTGAAGACGCGGAGAGGTATGTTTCTAACCCGGCAAGGCTCGGCTAGGCACGCTCTTGCGTTTGCCTGCGCTGCCACCCTGGCGGCGTTTTCGCTGTTGCCCGCGCAGCAGATTGATGCGCTTGCGGCGGAAGTTCCCGTCGCGACGCCCGCACCTGCCGCACCCGCGGCATCTTCCGATTCTGCGGCAGTCGCATCTCCTGATTCCGCGACGGCTGCAAATTCCGTTCCCGCCGAACTCCCGCTCACTCCTTCCGCGCTCGATTCCGCTGTGGCCTCGGTTGCACTTCCGGCAAATGCGAAGTCGGTACTGTACCTGGGCGGTGGCGAGAATTCCCCGTGGTTCCACCTGGGCGTGCTCTATGCGATAGAGGCGTACTCCGTGCCGGTCGATTCCGTCGTGGGTACATCGTGGGGCGCGTTGGTGGGAGCGCTCTGGGCGAAGGGTGTATCTCCCGACAACATCCAGCGGATACTTCTCGACCCCGACATGGCCACGATTTTCGATGCGCCTGAGAACGGCCTGTATCAGGAGGGCTCGCGCCAGAATGCGTCGCGCCCGAGCATTCCTGTTTCCGAGACGGGCGTGCCGAGCCTTCGCGAGCGTTTCTCCATCCGGCTGGATTCTTCGGGCCGCCTTCACCGGCAGTTGAAGCCGCTCTCGCCGGATTCCTCCGCAATCGAATCCGCGCTGGCCCGCCTCCGCCTGCAGGAATCCGTACTCCGTCACCGGGAAGGCTTCCGCATACCGTTTGCTACCCTCGGGTGCGACGGCGTTACGGGCGATTCCTATGAAAGCATATTTGCGAGCCTTCCCGTAAGGGGCAACGACAAGTCCGGGGAATATTGCCCGTACCTGGCGCTCCCTCTGGAAGATTCCCCGAACGAGGTCGCGATTATCGCTGTCGCCGACCCGATTCGCGGTACATCGGGTGGCCCTGCGTGGCATCGCGTCATCCGGGATGCGGCCCTCAGGAATCTCGGTTCCCAGCCGGGTGTAATCGTGCGTGCGCATTCCCTGCAGGATTCCTCGCGCAACGGCTGGATTCAGGCAGGTTTTTCTGCGCTGGAATCAAGGCTCACGCAGATGTCTGCCCTCGGGAGCCGCAAGGCGGACTATGCGGCTAACCGTATCGCATCGGTTCCGTGGTTCAAGTTCAAGCCGGTCTACGATAGCCTTCCTCCCGAAACGCACGGCCCGGTAAAGTCGTACTGGAATGCTTCCGATACGGGCCTTGTCGCTCCCCGCAATTTTGCCTATGGAGTTTCGCGTTTCCCCTCGTTCGATTCAGTCTCGTTCGATATGCTTTCCGATGGCGACGTGCTTGTTGGTTCGAAGGTTCTGCCCACGTTCGACGTGGCGGTGGGTGGCTTCGGGTCGAATGCGGTTGGCCCGAATGCATACGCGGAACTTTCGTTCTACTATGTGGACCAGATGCAGATAGAACTTTCGCTTTCGGGCTTTTACGGCGGGCGTTCCTACGGCTTTTCGCCGAGCCTCAGGATTGAGCGCCTCTGGAGCAAGGACTGGGGGCTGAGTGTCCGCTACGACTGGAACCGCATACGCCCATTCGAGTCGTTTGTCGAAAATCAGCTGGCATACAAGCGCGTCTATGCCGAAGACAAGAGCGACATATCCGCATCGCTCTACTACAGGTTCGAGCCGCGCCAGTCCGTTTCTGCGAACTTCCTGTTTGCCGATAGGGAGGTGGAACTCGAAAGCAAAATATACGGCGATGAACCGTACAACTACTACCCGGCATCGCAGAAAATTCGCTATTCGTTCGAGATGGGCGATACTGCGACCTGGTTCCCGCTAGGTGGTCTTGCCGCGCATGCCGAACTCGGGCTCACCTCTGTCGGGTACGATTTCGGGTTCGACGAGCACGTGCCCTCGTTCTATACCTTCTATGCCGATGCGGCCTACTCTGCGTCGCCCCGCCCGTTTGTGACCCTCGGCGCTTTCGCCGCGTTCGCGATGAACAAGTACCACAAGGATGGCTACGGCTACGTGTATCCGGAATCGTTCGAGATTTCTGCACTCGATAACTGCATCCGCCCGCGTATCGCTGCGAGCCCGTGGAGCACGGAATGGCTGAACCCGGACTTGGCTTCGCACCACTACGGGCTTGTGCGCCTGAATGCCGGGTTCCATTACAAGGGTCTCGGTGCCTGGGTGTATGCGGCCTACGTGCGTGACTTCGAGGAAAATCCGACGGCGAGCCTCGGCAAGGACCGCTTTGTACTGGAACCTGCGTTGCGGTTTTCGTACAAGTCAATCAATATCTATGCGGGTATGTCGCGCATCGTGGATAGCGATACCTTCGGCGACCTGAAGAAGTTCGGCGACTACGACCTCTTCTTCCGCATCGGGAATTACTAGCGGCTATTCCCCGCGGTTCCTTGCCGCCACGTCCTTGTACTTGTTGTGTTCGGAGAGCGTCTTGCTGAAGAAGTGCGTCATGCTCCCGTCATCCTTTGCAACAAAGTAAAGAGCCTCGGTCTTGTCGGGGTGCAGTGTCGCCTGTATCGCCTTGCGCCCGGGGTTCGAGATGGGCCCGGGCATGAGCCCCTTGAACTTGCGGGTGTTGTACGGGCTGTCGCTGTTGAGCTGGCTCTTGTAGATGGGCCCGGTCAGGTTCCTGAAGATGAACCGCACCGTCGGGTCTGCCCCGAGCGGCATGCCAATCCTCAGTCGGTTGTGGAATACTCCGGCGATAAGCGGGCGTTCATCGGGAATGCCCGTCTCCTCCTCGACTACGCTTGCCAGTGTAAGCACCTTGTGCCAGCTGCCGAGCGTTTTCCACATGGAACTTGCCGAGTCGGGCATGAACTGGTCGCGCACCTTCAGGTTCGCTGCCACCATCTGCTTGAGTATCGTCTCCTCGTCCGCGTCGATGGGGAAGGGGTAGGTGTCGGGTAGCAGGTAGCCTTCCAGCGTGTTCGCGTTTACTCCCAGGCTGCGGGCGAACTTCGGGTCCTGGACCAGGTCGTTCCAGCGCTTCTCGTCAAGTTCGGGGAATACCTTCTTTATGTAGGCGGGCATCTCCCACGAGGCTCGACCTTCGGGTATGGTCACCCGGCGTACCGCGGTCTTGCCGCTCCCGATGATGCCTGCAATTTCGTCGAGGGTCTGGTGCGGGGGTATCTCGAACCAGCCGGCCTTCGGGGAGGGCGGGTTAAGCTTGCACCAGACCTTGTAGGCCAGTTCGTCGTCCCAGATTCCCTTCTCGCGGAGGATGCCGAAAATGTGCCCGGCGGAACTCCCCTTGGGTATGTTTATGAGCACGGTTTCGCCGTTTTTGGAGGTCTCGGCCAGCCGATTTTTCATCTGGAAGGCGAAAAAGGCACAGGCGAGGGCTAAAAAAACGCAAAAAATGGCAAAAATCTTCTTCATGATGTAAAAATTTAAAAGAAATTGTGACCAATTGCAAAAATAAAAGGTATATTCCTTATGCATTGTTGAATATTTTACCTTGCTTTTGAGGAACGATATGAAAAAGCTTTTCGTAATGGCACTTGGTTTGATGGTCGCTGCAGCCTTCGCTGCTCCTAATAAGGTCAAATCCAAGCTCGGTGATATTGAACTCACCAAGGAAAAGGGTGGTGGAAACGTAGTCTGCACTGCCGGGTTCAATGACGAACTTACCATCGTCAAGGACGGCGATACCGATGTGCTGGTCAAGGGTAGCTGCGGCCAGGGCTGGGTGCCCAAGTCCAAGGTCGAATACGTTGCAGCTCTCGCCGGCGACAAGTCCATGAAACTCGATGGCGTGGACGTGGTGGGCTGGCTCGATAACCCGAGCGCCGTGTTCGTGTTGGAAAACGACGACATGGACTTCGACGGTGTGAACATCGACCGTGACTTCAAGGAATACCTGCAGCACACGATGGACCGCGAAACCATGGAAATGCACAACAACGAAAACTAATCGTTGCCGCGTTTCGAACCGTTTTACGCCCCGCCTAGAGCGGGGTATTTTTTTTACCCTCCCTAGTCTCGTACAGCGCCGAAAGGCGCACATGCACATAATTGCCAGTGCCTTAAGTATATATTTGAGATTAGGCAAATATGTGCGTGTCGGGAGGGTCTTAGGGAGGGCGAGCCGTATGTGGCCCTCCCTAGTCTCTTATAGATTATCGTCTATCCAGCGGGTGCGTTCGCGTACCCACGATTTCAGGTCTTCGACCGCTTCGGCGTATGAGCCGTAGGCCTTGGTGTGGGTGAACTCGTTCACGTTGCCGAGCACGTCGGGCCATCCGCGGTAGTTGTTCTCTGCCGCCTTCGCGATGGCTTGCGCGAAGGCGTCGATGGAATCGGGGAGGGCTTCGAATATGGCCCTATTCCTTTTCCAGAAGAGCTCTGATGCTTCCTTCACGTTGGGCATTTTGAGCATGCGCCTGTACCAGGAGTAGTCGCGTATGTACCAGCCGTCGGTGCCTTGCAGTTTGGCGGTGGCGCCGAACGCCGCGTCGAAATCCCATACCGGCCCCATGCGGATGACGCTCCCCGCGACCCATGTGAAAAACACGCTTGTGAGCGGGATGGCGTCGGGGTTCTTCGTGAATTCCTGTACCCAGTAGTGCTTGATGAAGGCGTCGACATCGAACCAGTTGTCGGGCGTGCTGTCGAGCGCGAGCGAGTAGTCCTGGTGGATATACTCGAGGTAGCCTTCCAGGCTGTCGAGGTGGAGCCTGAGCCGGTCCATCGTTTCTTCGGTCGGGTCCTTCGGGGCGTGTATCCGGAACGCCATTTCGCGCTCGTTGATGACTACGAATTCGTCGTCTCGGTACTTGCGGTCCACTTCGACCAGGTACGAATCCTGGTTGTCGGGTATGTTCACGCGGTTCTTGCCCACCTTGATGGTTTCGCATAGCTGGTACACGCCGCGGTAGTTGCCGTTCAAGAAAAGTTCCACGAAACGGGAACGCGGGCTGTAGGCCATCCCCAGCCACTCCGAAAGCTTGAATGCGGTATAGTTCTTGACGAGGGTCTTGTCGCCGTAGTTCGCGAGGAGTGCCCAGTCCCTGTTTTCGGGCATGTTCAGGAGTGTTACTTTATCTGTGAACGTGACCTTGAAACTGCGCTTGGGCATGGCAAGCGAGGTGTTGCCCCTTATGCGGATCATGAGCGGCATGGTGTCTGTAATGGCGGCGCCCCCCTCGGTAATTACGGCGTAGGCAGGGACGTCGGTTGTGTCGTCATCGGGTCTCTCCGGCGAGAGTGTTGCGATAAGCATCCTCGGGATTCCTGCATCGGGGTAGTAAGTCCGGTCGTTCTTGGTCGGGGAAAGCCTTTCGTACGCCATCAGGATCGAGAGAGAATCAATGGATTTGTCGAGGGTGTCGTCAATGGCGTTGGCGGCGGTGTCGCTTGCTGTAGAATCCTGTGCAGTTGTTTCCTCATCCCACGGCGAGGAAATTTCCCTGTCGGAGCCGCTGTTGGAGCATGCCCAGCAGAATAGGGAGGCCATTATGGAAAGCAACGCCTTGCGCATATACTAATTATATACAATTCAGGCTCTTTCGGACTGTTTTTTTTCGGAAAAAATAGGAAACGTTTACCCATGTAACCGGCAAAGCCTTTTCCGCGGTTTTTGTCACGTGAAATATTGTCCCGAAAAATATAGATTTACGGTATATGAAAAAGCTTTTTTATCTATTGCTCCCGCTGTTGCTTTCGGCGCTCTCTTTTGCCGCCTTCGATAACGGTCATTTCAATTACGGACGACAGTGGGCGGGCAGCCTCACTGCAAGTGATGTTTCGAACAAGGGGCTTTCGCATATCGCAATCTGGCTAGGCGATAACGAAAAGTACAACGAGTATTGGGAAGGAGCCATGATGGGCGTATGCAAGGAGGCGAACCTGACGCCGGTAATATATGCCTACGTGATTGCCGAATACGACAAGGACAAGGGGAATGCGGATTGCGACATGGGTAATCCGAACCATTGCACCAACGGCGCAGAAACCATTCGCAAGGGCTGGGGGAATATTATTGCCCGTTACAAGAGCTACGCGGAAGGCATCGCGAAGGATTACGGGACTTCGAATCCGACGGTCTGGCTGATTGAACCCGACTTTATTCAGTATTCCAGGACGGGCGATTCCATTGATACACGTTTTAGCCAGGTGGGCGGCGGTATTCCCGATGATTCCCTTGCGGGCTATTACTTCAACAGCATCGTTTCTACAATTAAGACAGCGCTGCCGAACGCGAAGATTGCGGTAGATATTTCCCCGTGGCTCAACGACTACATACGCGTGTGGTACAGCAAGTTCGACAAGAGCAAGGTGGACTACCTGTTTACATCGGGCGGGCGTACCCAGGGCGACAATGCACGCATCCGAGCGGACAACAATAATAACCTCACTTGGGCGGGCGCCTGGTCCGCGATGGGTGGGAAGCCGATTATTGCAGACGACGGTTACGGTGTGGGCGGCGCAAGCAATGGCGATTATTTAGATTGGTTGAACATTGAAAATTTGAAAGCCCGCGCCCAGGACGGGGTCATCGGGCTCACTATCCCGGAACCGGGCGATACGCTTTACCGTTTTGCAAAAAAACACACTCTCACCATATCGGTTCAGGGTTCTTCCAGTTCTACGCAGTCAAGTTCCTCGATGTCTTCGAGCTCCATGAGCAGTTCCAGTTCCAAGGTGCGGACGGTCTTTGAACTCACGAGCGGGAACGTGCCTCAGACTGTGACTGCGGGTGACGAGATATCTCCGATTGTCTACCGCTATGAAAATCTGACTAAAGTCAGCGCGGCTGTCTTGTCGGGCCTGAGTGGAACGAGGGATTCGGACAAGAAGACCTACACGATTTCGGGACGCATTCCGGAGAACGCTCCGGATAGTTCGTTCGTGATGCAGCTGACCGTGACCGGACCGGATACGAACTTCGTTGTAAAACCAGTAATCAACGTGAAACACAAGCCGGTGGTTACGACCGTCGAGGTTACGAGCAACGCTACGCAGACGGTGACCGCGGGTGATTCCATCAAGCCGATTGTGTTCAAGTACGCGAATATAAAGAGCTATAGTGTAACTAAGCCAAGCGGGTTTACCTATGCTGTTGACGGGAATACTCACGAGATAACGGTTCGCGGTTTGCTTGATGACAATCTGAGCGACCAGGAATTGACTGTCAAGGTGGATGTGACCGGCCTGGACAACAATGCTTCGGCAAGCGCGAAAATTACGGTAAAGCACAAGCCTGCCATGATTGCTTACGAGGTTGTTGGCGGGAATGCGGACCGGACCGTAACGGCGGGTGAAGAAATTGAGCCTATAGTTTATTCGTACAAGAATGTGCGGAATTTTAAGTTGTCTGGGATTCCAAAAGGATTAAAAGGCGAGTTGAACGGAAATGAGAAAACGTACACGATTTCCGGTATTGTCGCCGATTCCCTGACCGACCATGAATACACGTATACGATTTCCATGACGGGCATCGATAACGATTCGACTGCGACGGGCAAGATTACCGTGAAGCACAAGCCCGCCTTGCCTGTACTTGAGCTCACGAGCGGGAACGCTAACCAGAAGGTTACTGCGGGTAGCGATATCGAACCGATTGTATTTAAAATCCAAAATGTGACGGAGGTGAAGGCTTCCGGCCTTCCCGCCGGGTTGACAGGCGTGATCAACAAGAGCAATACGACCTACACGATCTGGGGTACGGTCGCAGATTCGTTGACCGCCTATGTGTACGATTATAGGATTGCAGTGACTGGTGCCGACGGCAGTGCTTATGCAGAAGGAAAGATTACCGTGGTAGAGCGGTCTTCTAGTTCTGTCGCATCTTCTAGCAGCGAAGAATCTTCTTCTAGTGAGGAATCTAGTAGTAGCGAGGAAAGTTCCAGTTCGTCGCTTGAATCGAGCAGCAGCGAGGAATCCTCGAGTTCTGTTGAGTCGTCCTCGAGCGAAACGCCGTCGTCGTCTAGCGTCGAAAGCAGTTCTTCTGAAGAGAGTAGCTCTTCTTCTGAGGCGAGCAGTTCAAGCTCGGAGCCTTCATCCTCCAGCGTCGTCACACCGCCGCCGATTTCTTCCAGCGAGGAACTTGCGTCCAGCAGCAGTGAAGAATCGTCTTCTAGTTCTGTCGAATCCTCCTCGAGCGATGCAAACCAGGTTGTTGTGACGGGTAGTTTGAACCAGACGGTTGCCGCTGGCGGCACGTTCGAAACCATCACGTTCAGTAACGTGCAGACATTCAATCGCGATACATGGAATATTTGGTTCTTTGATTTCAAGAAGTCTGGTGACGTGGTGACCGTTGAAGGTTCCGTGCACGAGGGCTTCCCGGTAGGTACGGCTGTAGAAACCGTGACGGTTAACGGGCAGAAGTATGAGATTACGTTTGTCGTGACCGCTCCTGAAAGCAGTTCCTCCGAGGCGAGCAGTTCAAGCTCCGCGCCTTCTTCCTCCAGCGTCGTCACACCGCCGCCGAGTTCCAGCTCGGCAAGTGTGTCCAGTAGCAGTGCTGTGGAGTCCTCTTCCAGCGAGTCTCCGACGCTCGCGATGTCGCGCGTATCAAGCCCGCTTTCGATGGTTGTCGCGGGCCGTACGCTCCATGTCTCGGGCACAAACGACATGTCGGTAGAAGTGTTCGACATGCAGGGCCGCCCGCTCATGGCAATCGCTCATGTGAAGGGCTCCGTGAATCTCGAAAGCCTGCACCAGGGTAACGTGGTGGTTCGCCTCCGCGCGGGCTCCAACACGCTGGTCCGCCGCATTGTGGTGAAGTAAACAAGGAATTTTTTGCACCGATAGGTGACCGCGCGAATAATCCGCGTAGTAGGGAAGGCAAAGCCTTCCCTTGATTCGTTCTTATAAAATGCGTAAATTTGCATATTTGCATAGATTTCCTATAGAATTTTTCTATATTTGTCGCCATGAAGTTTTCTAAAGGCGTCCAGGACGGCCTTCCGATAGGCCTCGGGTACTTTGCGGTGTCGTTCTCGTTCGGCATCGCGGGCTCCAAGTTGCTTTCCTGGCCGCTGGTCACGTTCATCTCGATGACGAACCTCACCTCGGCGGGTCAGTTCGCGGGTCTCCAGATTATGGCCGATGCCGCGGGCACTTTTATCGAGATGGCGATTGCGACTTTCTTTATAAACCTGCGTTACAGCCTGATGGCGATTTCCCTCTCGCAGAAGGTGGCGCCGAATTTCGGGACGTTCAAGCGCCTGCTGCTTGCAACGGGCATTACGGACGAAATCTACGCGCTTGCGGTAAGCCAGGCGGAACCAGTGACCGCGCGGTATTTCGCGGGTCTCATGGTGCTCCCTTACATCGGGTGGTCCTCGGGTACGCTCTGCGGGGCGGTTTGCGGTGAAATCCTCCCTGCGGTAGTGACGAACGCCCTCGGGGTGGCGCTGTACGGCATGTTTGTCGCCATCGTAGTCCCGCAGATGAAGGCGCATCGCCCCACGCTTATCGCCGTCCTGATTGCAATTGCCTGCAGTTGCGCGTTCAGGTACGTGCCTGCGCTCAGTGGCGTGACTGTCGGGTTCGCGATTATCATCTGTGCGCTGGTCGCCTCGCTCCTCGGTGCAGCCTTCTTCCCGGTAAAGGACGATGAAGACGATACGCCCGATGGCCAGACCGGCGCGCAACCAGCCAGCGTGCAATCTGCTGGTGTACAACCTTCCGACGCGCAACCCGCGGGGGAATGCGGACAAAGTAAGGAGGGCGCATGAACCTGAGGGATTACTGCTTCTTCCTGCTCATGATGGCGGGTGTCACCTACCTGCTGCGTGCTGTCCCGTTCGTTCTCTTGAAGGGCAAGATCAAGAGCCGCTTCTGGCGTTCCTTCCTTGCGTACGTTCCCTACACGGTTCTCGCCGCGATGACGGTGCCTGCCATCTTCTATTCCACGAACAGCGTGCTTTCGGGTGCGTGCGCGCTCGTTGCCGCAGTCATCGCGTCGCTCCTCGGGCGCGGCCTCGTGGGTGTAGCCGTTGTCGCCTGCGTTACGGTGCTGGGCGTCGATGGCATCATGCTGCTGCTATAAACTATAAACGACAAACGAATTGCAAATAAAAAAAGCGCCCCGTGCGGAGCGCTCTAATACCCATGTCCGGAATCGAACCGGAATAACCTCCTTCGGAGGGAGGGACACTATCCATTGTGATACACGGGCCCGGCCAATGTAATCCCGCGCGTGGCGGAATCCATCCGATTTTGGTCTGCGAAATATAGTAAAAAATGACCCGCCGTCATCCTCGACCACGCCCTGCGTGGGCGGGGATCCATGCATTTTATTCCGGCGTTTGTCTCTGCATTATAGCAATTTGACAATCAGCTCGTGCGGTTCTGCGTCTACCACCAGCGCGTCGTGGAATTCGCCCACGTCGGCGTCGCCCTCGAGCACCTTCACGATGTCGTCGTTTTCCATCGAGTTGCCTTCGGTGCGCCCGTAAAAATGGTATTCGCTTTCTTCCGCCACCTGGTCGATGATGATGCGAACCTTTTTCCCAATCATCGATTCGGCGTGTTCCGCGTCGATTTCTTCCTGTAGGTCGGTCACGGCATCGAGCCTTGCGCGCGCCTCGCTCTCGTCTACCGCGGGCAGGTTCATCTCCATCACGGGTGTGCCTTCTTCGGGGCTGAACACGAATCCACCCAGGTGGTCGAACTGGATGTCTTCCAGCAGTTCCATCAGTTCCTCGAAGTCCTCGTGCGTCTCGCCGGGGAACCCGACAAGTACGGTCGTGCGGAGCGTGACTCCCGGAATGCGCTCGCGAATCTTGTGCAAAATATCGACGAGCTCCTTCTTGCGGTAGTTCCTCTTCATGTTCTTGAGTACGTTGTCGCTGGCGTGCTGGATAGGCATGTCCACGTACTTCACGAGGCGCGGTTCGTTCGCCATCAGGTCTAAAAGTTCGTCGTCCACGAACATCGGGTACCAGTACAGCGTGCGTATCCACGGAATGTTCGTGTTGTCGAGAATCGCGCGGAGCAGGCCGGCCAAGGTGCCGCCCTTCTTGCCCTTCTCGCGCCCGAAGTATGTCGTGTCTTGCGCGATGAGGGTAATCTCCTGCACGCCCTGTTTTTCAAGTTCCTTGGCTTCTGCCACAATGTCTTCGATGCTTCGCGACACCTGCTTCCCGCGGATCAGCGGAATCGCGCAGTAGGCGCATCGCCGGTTGCATCCTTCCGCAATTTTCAGGTAGGCGTGGTGCTTGAACCCGCCGAGGTTCATGCGCGGGAGGTTCTCTGCATCGCAGCTTTGCGGGGCGACGATTCCCATCTTCTTCAGGAGTTCGCCCGGCTTGTACGTGCCTACCCAGTAGTCCACCTCGGGCAGTTCCTTCACGAGCTCCTCGCCGTAGCGGCCCGAGAGGCAGCCCGATACAATCAGTTTCTGCCTTGCCTTCTTGCCGTTAATTTGTGCGAGAATCGCGTTGATGGATTCTTCCTTCGCGGCCTCGATGAACCCGCATGTATTCACCAGGATGTAGTCCGCCTTGGCAGCGCTGTCGCAGGTGGCAAAGCCCGCGTGCAGCATCTCGCCGACGAGGTTCTCCGCGTCGACCTGGTTCTTGGCGCATCCTAAATGGACAACAAATACTTTGGGTTTCTTTGTAGGCATGTTTGCAAATTTAGAAAATAGGTCCTGCAAAAAAAGAGCCCCAGAGGAGCTCTTTTCGTAAAGATTGCGTGAACCGCTTATTCCCAGTCGTCCACGAAGTCTTCTGCAGGCGGGGCAGGGGGTGCCGCAGGTGCAGGAGCGGGTGCGGGTGCAGGTTCCTGTGCCGGAGCGGGTGCTGGTCCCGGAGCAGGCGCAGGTTCCGGTGCGGGAGCGGGTGCCGGTTCAGGCTCGGGTGCAGGAGCAGGGGCCGGTTCCGGTGCAGGCGCGGGTTCAGGTTCCGGAGCAGGAGCAGGCGCGGGTGCCGGTTCGGGTTCAGGGGCCGGTTCGGGCTGGTTGTCCTGCGGAGGAGCGTAGTACGAACTGGATTCGCCGCTGTTGTCGGAATCTCCGGCCGGGTTGCCGACCTCGTCGTTTCTGCTGTTGTCAACCCACCACTGGAAGTTCAGTGCGCTAAGCACCTGCTTGCCGTATTCCTGGGCATTCGCGTAGGTCGCGAAGTAGCCGATACGCACGCGGTAGTAGGTACCCTCGAGTTCGCCCGGGTTTTCCACCTCGGCGACGTAGGCCTCGATTTTCTGTTCTGCAAGTTTCTTCACGATGGCGTCGGCACCCTTCTTAGAGGGCTGGATGCTCACCTGGATAACAAACTGGCCATCTTCCTGGGGCTGGATGTTGCCGGTGACTGCCGGGGCTTCCTTGGCGGGTTCGGCCTTCTCGTCCTTCTGGGCGTTGCCCTGGGAAAGGGACTGGATGGGCACGAGTTCCGGTTCATCGGCGGGTGCCGGAGCCGCTTCGGTCTTGGTGACCGCGGGTGCCGGTTCCTTTTTCTGCATGTCGGGGACTATTTCCTCTTTTTCGCCACATCCGCAAAGGAGGGCGCCTGCGAGGGATACGACGCATAAGCTAGACGACCATGTCTTTTTCATTAAATACTCCGGAAAATGAATGGCATACCTGTTAGGCAACACTAAAAATATATATAAGTCTTTGATGTTCCGCAAGTTATAATTAAAAAAATGCCCATTTTTTGTCCAAAAAACGCCTGATGTGCCCCCACCCTTGACGAAATCGGCAGAGTTAAATATATTTGGGCTCTCAAACTGAATTTTTAACCAAAGGATAATCGTGATCGGCGTTATTGTTAAGTCCAACGAACCTTTCGAACGCGCTCTCAAGCGTTTCACCAAGTCTTGCGAAAAGAACGGCATCATTTCCGATGTCAAGAAGCGCCAGCGCTTCGAAAAGCCCTCCGAAGAAAAGAAGCGCATCGAAACTGCGGCCCGCCGCAAGCGTCTCAAAGAGATTGCTGACCAGAACCGCAAGCGTCTCTACTAATAACAATTAGTATATTGCGTAAAGGTGAGTCGCCGATCCATGATCGGTGGCTCGTTGCGTGTTTTATAACAAAAGCGGTGAGACCGCAAAGGATTCACTATGGCAAGCGAACTTCTTGCAAAAATCAAAGACGATATCAAGACAGCCATGAAGGCGCACGACGCCGAGACTCTCGGAACGCTCCGCACCCTCCATTCCGACATCAAGAACGAGGCCATGAAGGCTGGTGCCACTCCGGCCCAGATCGAGGAGACAATCACCGACGCGATGTGCGTCGACGTGCTCGCCCGTAGCGTGAAGCAGAAGCAGGAAGCCATCGACATCCTCAAGAAGGGCGGTTTCATGGACAAGATTCCGGCCGAGGAATCCTGCATCGCGCTCTACCGCAAGTACATGCCCGCCGAAATGACCGAGGACGAAGTCAAGGCCCTCATCGCCGAAATCAAGGCGGCGACCGGCGCTGCAAGCCCGAAGGACATGGGCAAGATCATGAAGGAACTCTCCCCGAAGGTCAAGGGCCGCTTCGACGCCAAGCGCGCATCGGCGCTGGTTCAGGAAACCCTTAAATAACCGCTCGGCTCTATTGTAGGTAAAGAAACCGTCATCCTGAGCGAAACGCCGTAGGCGTGAAGTCGATATACGAAACTTGGCTACTTGTAGCCTTAGTTGAGTTAGGTTCGTAGGAGCAGGATCTAGTCCCTCGTTGTCATGCCCGGCTCGACCGGCAATTTTTCATCCCCGCGCAGACGGGGATTTTTGGTTAATTCTTTTACCCCTTCTTCCCGCTGATTTCGTTCTTGAGCCACTTGGTCAATTCGTCTTCGGCAGGCAGGTTCAATTTGTATTTCTGCACGAAAAGCGATTCTTCGATTCCCGTGGTTGTATATTCCACCAATTCCTTGCCTGCCTTGGTACACATCAAAATGCCGACGGGAGGGTTGTCGCCCTTTTCCATCACGTTTTTTCTGTAGTATGCAAGGTACAGGTTCATCTGTGCAATGTCGTCGTACTTAATTTTGTTTGCCTTGAGGTCGATCAACACGTGGCACTTGAGAATCCTGTGGTAAAAGACCAAATCGCAGAAGAAGTAGTCGTCATCGACAAGGATTCGTTTTTGCCGGGTTTCGAAACAAAACCCGTTGCCGAGTTCCAGCAAGAATTCTTCAAGGTGGTTCATCAGCGCGTCTTCCAGGTCGGATTCTTCGACAACGTCCTTGTTCTTGAGCCCGATGAATTCATAGACGTACGGGCTCTTCACGACATCTTGGAGTTTCAGCGGATGGTCTGATTGCGCAATGCGGGACTGGACGATTGCACTCATCTTTGCAGGGTCCTTGCTCAGGGCCGTGCGTTCGAAGTAGTTCGAGTCAATTTGGCGTTTGAGTTCACGGAAAGACCAAACGCCTTTCATAGATTCCAGTTCGTAAAAGACCCTGCCCAACGGATTTTCGACACCCATAATGAGCAAGAAGTGCGAATACGAGAGATGATTAAAGAGTTTTTCAGGCGGAATTTCAAGTTTTTCAGATTGGGCAAACGGTGTTTGCCCAATTTGGCAAACAGTGTTTGCCAAATCTGTTTCCGACGGTGGCAAAACGTCCAATTTTGCCCCTAAATCAGCCGTCAATGCCCTGGTTGCCCCGAATTCTGCAGCAGTAAATTCCAGAACGGGGCGTGCCAAACACTTGAATTCCGAGTAGAATTGACGGTAAAGTTTCAAGTTCCTGTAAGAAAGTGACTTCTTGTTCAGACGCTCGGCCAGCCTCTGGAGCGTCTTCTCTCCGTATTTGGCCCTGTCGTTGCCGTTCTGCTCGTAATGCACAATGTAGTAGCCGGTAAGCCAGTTGCGTGCGGTTACATTCTTGTTGATTGCCTTGGCGGTGTTTTCTTCGAAAGCCTCGTCGATTTGCGCAATAGCATTGCAGAGACCGTTAAAATCGATGTTGCTTGCCATGATGTACTCCTGTGAAAATTTTGTGGCTTGCAAACAGGAGATATGCATGTATAGCGCAGAACACCGGTTCACAAACCTGTTGATGACAGATTGGGAATCCCACAAAATGTGGGGGTGCTCTACGTTGATCGCCAGGGGCCGTTCTCCCCATAGGGTTCCTGTCCTCAAATCGCGGGGCGTGTCGCGCCTGCAAAGGGAGGACGGCGTCAAGCAGAGAGTTTAACTGCCCGCCCGGAATTTATCGCTGTCAGCGGGATTGACTGCTATTACTGAATTGAATATATAAAAACGCATGACAAAAAACAAGAGGAAGGTTATCTTTACTCCCGTGCCTACATTCACCAAGTACATCCAGAACGAGGAACATTACTCCGAGGTCATCGCGCGGATTGCGAAGGTCCGCGAGACGTTGTGGATCGGTACCGCCGACATCAAGGATGTCTACGTGAAGCAGGACGGCGAATCGATGCCCTTGCTCGGGCAACTGGCCGCGCTCCTGAAGCGTGGCGTTGGCGTGCGGCTCATTCACGCGAAGGAGCCCGGCCCGAATTTCCGCGAGGACTTCGACCGCTTCAAAATTTTGGCGACCGACCTCGAACGCGTCATGTGCCCGCGGGTGCATTTCAAGATGATGATTTTCGATTTGGAGACCGCCTACATCGACTCTGCGAACTTGACGGGTGCGGGCATCGGCATGAAGAGCAACTTGCGCCGAAACTTTGAGGCGGGTATTCTCACCAACGACCCCGCGCTTGTGCAGCCCGCCATCGAACAGTTCGACACGCTCTGGATGGGCTCGCACTGCAAAAATTGCGGCCGCCAGGAATTCTGCAGCGACCGGATTAAGTAAATTTTATATATGCCCACGTCGCAATCCAAAATCCAGGAATTGGAACTGCTCTACAAGATTAGTTCCATTCTGAACCAGACACTCGATTTCGAGAGTGTCGCTCACCCGATTTTGGAAGTGGTGGAATCTACGATGGGCGTGGAACATGCGACCCTCACCTTGTACAACCGCCATACCGGCGAAATCTCCATTGAAATTGCAGAAGGTCTTTCAAGCCGCCAGGCGCGCAAGGGACGCTACAAGGTGGGCGAGGGCATTACGGGCCGCGTCGTGGAAACGGGCAAGCCGATTATCATTCCCTCGGTCGCAAAAGATCCGGACTTCCTCGACCGCACGGGGCGTGGCAAGACGGAGGACAAGGCGTTCCTCTGCGTGCCTGTGATTATGGAGCATCAGGTGATTGGCGCCTTCAGTGCCGACGTGCAGAATCCGGTAGAAGACGAACTTCCCGAGAAACTCCGCCTGCTGGAAATTATCGCGCAGATGCTTGCGGCGGCAGTGAAGCTCCGTCGCGAGGCACGCGAAGAAAATGAACTCCTGAAGGCCGAAAACGAACGCTTGACATTGGAACTCAAGGACCGTTTCCAGCCCGACAACATCATCGGGCGTTCCAGCGAGATGCAGCGCGTGTACGCGCAGATTGACCAGGTTTCAAAGAGCCCCCTACCCGCGCTCATCGTGGGTGAGGTTGGCACGGGCAAGGGGCTTGTGGCTGAGGCTATCCATTACCGTTCCGACCGCAACATGGGCCCGTTCGTCCGCGTCCATTGCGCCTCCATGCCGGAATCAGTACTTGACCGCGAACTATTCGGCAGCGTGCGCGGTGCCCTCGTTGGTGTGTTCGCCGAGACGCCCGGCCGCGTAGAACAGGCCGAAGGTGGCACGCTGTTCCTGGACGAAGTGGGCGAGCTTTCGCCAAACCTTCAGGTGAAACTCCTGCGCCTGTTGCAGAACGGCGAGGTGGAACGCATTGGCGCCCGCATTCCCAAGAAGGTGAACGTGCGCGTGATTGCGGCCACCACCAAGAACCTGCAGCAGATGGTCGAAGAAGGCACCTTCCGTGAAGACCTCTATTACCAGCTGCACATCTTCCCGATTTATGTGCCGCCGCTCAGGAACCGCAAGACAGACATCGTGCTCCTGGCGGACCACTTTGTGGAGCATTACTGCCGCATCGTGGGCAAAAACGTGCGCCGCCTTGCCCGCACCACCATCAACATGCTCATGAGTTACCCGTGGCCCGGAAATGTGCGCGAACTCGAAAACGGAATCGAGCGCGCCGTCCTCGTTGCTGACGAAGACGTCATCTACCCGCACCATTTCCCGACCACGCTGCAGACCGCCGAAACGAGCGGCACTCCCGTGAACGGAAACCTGAAACTCATGGTGGAAGCCTATGAAAAGGACATCATCTGCGATGCCCTCAAGAGTAGCAAGGGAAAAGTCGCCGCTGCTGCGCGCAGTCTTTCCACGACTCCGCGTATTTTAACGTATAAAATCAACCAACTTGGCATAGACCTCGCCAGTTTCGGTAAATAAACTGACTGCAGTCAACTCTCGATAGCCGACTAATTCTATATTTATCCCGTATGATTATCCATTCCTTCTACATGGGCTTTCAGTGATTAGTGGTTTAGACTTGTAATTTCCCTAACCACTAACCACCAAACACTAACCACTGAGAAAATTATGCAATTCCGTCCCGTTAAGGAACAGCTTGAAATTTTGATGCGCGGCGTTATCGATGTCGTGCCGCAAGAAGAACTCGAAAAGAAACTCCAGAAGTCCTACGATACCGGAGTCCCGCTCCGTATCAAGATGGGCGTGGACCCGACTGCCCCGGACGTGCACTTCGGCCACACGGTCGTGATGCGCAAGCTCCGCCAGTTCCAGGACCTCGGCCATACGGTCGTCCTTATCGTGGGTGACTACACTGCCCAGATTGGTGACCCGAGTGGCCGCAACAAGGCCCGTCCGCGCCTCACGCACGAGCAGGTGCTCGAGAACGCGAAGGAATACCAGGAACAGTTCTTCAAGGTCGTCCGCCGCGACCAGGTGGAAATCCACTATAACGGCGAATGGTTCTCCAAGCTCCCGTTCAGCAAGGTGACCGAACTCATGGGCCAGTTCACCGTGGCCCAGATGCTCGAACGCGAGGATTTCCACAACCGCTACACGGCCAATACGCCGATTAGCCTGCACGAGTTCATGTACCCGATGATGCAGGGCTACGATTCCGTGGCCATCAAGAGTGACGTGGAATTGGGCGGCACCGACCAGAAGTTCAACGTGCTTCGCGGTCGTGACTTGCAGATTTTCGAAGGCATGGAACCGCAGATCGGTCTCTTCATGCCGATTTTGCTCGGTACCGACGGCAAGGTCAAGATGAGTAAGTCCATCGGCAACTACGTGGGCTTGAACGAACCCGCCGACGTGATGTACCACAAGATTTACAGCCTCGCCGACAGCATCGTCGAGAACTGGTTCGAACTCCTCACCAACATCCCGCTTGCAGAAATCAAGCAGATGATGGCCGATATCGCCGCGGGCAAGATGAACCCCAACGATGCGAAGCACCGCCTCGCCATCGATATCGTGACGCAGTACTACGGCGCAGAAGCCGCCGAGGCCGCCGCCGCGAAGGAACGCGAAATCCACAGCGGAAACGCCATCCCGAGCGATGCTGCCGAATGCAGCGTGGCGGCCGGCACCTACGGTGCCCTGGATCTGCTTGTGGAAATCAAGGCCTTTGCATCTAAGGGCGAAGCCCGCCGCATGATCCAGAACGGCGGCGTCAAGATTGCGGGCGAAAAGCTCGCTGACCCGCAGGCCTCGTTTGAAATCAAGGGCGGTGACCAGCTGGTTGTCCAGGTGGGCAAACGCAAGTTCTACAAGGTGAATTTCTAGTACCATGCCGCAAGAAATCCTCATACTCGGTCTCAATCCCGCCTGGCAGCGTTTGTTCTTTTTGGACAAATTCACTCCGGGCGAGGTGCACCGCATAACGAACGTTGAAGAATACGCTTCGGGCAAGGGAATCAACTGCAGCCGTGTGTTGCAGAACTTGGGCGGAAAGCCCCTCCTGATGCACTTCCTCGGGTCCGACCACGGGTCCCGCATTTTCGACGAGATTTCCGGTTGCGGCATAAGCCAGGCCCCGATATGGATTAAGGAACCGACACGCACCTGCACGACTATCGCCTGCGGGGGCGAAGCGACGGAACTTATCGAGCCTTCTCCGGTACTTACCGATATCGAGAACAAGGATTTCGCGCAGACTCTTGGGGAATACTGGAACACGGCGCAGTGCGTTGCCCTCTGCGGGTCTTTCCCCGGGAACTTTAACGTTGAGTGCATCAACGATCTCGACTTTACGGGCAAGCGCGTGTTTGTCGATGCCATCGAGAATATCGACTCCTGGCTCGAGAAGGGCGTGGAACTGCTGAAGATCAACATGCACGAGTACAGCAAGTTGCTCGACCGCATGGGAATTCCGCAGGTGAAGTCGAGCCCGCAGTTCTGGAAAATGACCGCGACCGCCGTGCTCGAGCGCCTTCCCATCAAGAACCTCGTGGTGACTGACGAGGAATCGCCGGTACGCGCGTTCCGCCTGGTCGAAAAGAAGTTCCAGAGCGCGATAGTCACGCCTCCCGCAGTAGAGGTGCAGAACAGCGTGGGTGCGGGCGATTCGTTCTTTGCCGGCTGGCTTTATGCCGATAGCATGGGCCTCGAATTCGAGGAATGCCTCGTGAAGTCGACCGCCGTCGCTGTGGCCCGCTGTGAAGTCGACAAGCCCTGGATGCTTTCGCTCGAGCGCGTTGCCGAGCTGGAAGAAACTATCCGCGAAAGCCTCGAACAGCAGGAATAGGCAGGCCGGCATGAACGGGACGCTTGTCGTATTTGCCTCGAAGCAGGAATTCAACACGATTTTCCCGCAGATATCCGCTGTGGTGGCGTCCACTACGCCGCAATCCATAGACAACCGTTTCGATGTCGCCGTGTGCGGGGTGGGAATGCTCGACTTTTCGGCGAACCTCGCGTACCTCCTGGCGAAGAACCGCTACGAGCGCGTAATCCAGGTGGGCATCTGCGGGGCTTATCCCAACCGCGGGATAGAAATTTGCGACGTGGTGCGTGTCGATACCGACGTTGTCGGCGATATGGGAATCCAGACGCGTGAAGGCCATTTTGTCGCCTGGAAGGATGCTTCTGGTGAAGACGGCGTATATGCGGGCGAATCCCCGCGATTCCTCACGATTGCACTTGCGTCTATACGTTCCGTTGCCGGCGTCTCGGTGAACTGCTGTACCGGTACCAAGTACCTGGCGCTCCGTCGCGGCGGGCTCTTCAAGGCCGATGTCGAGAGTATGGAAGGCGCGGCATGCTTTGCCGTGTGCAGGCGCTTTGGCGTTCCAGCCTACCAGTTCCGCGCGGTAAGCAACATCGCGACCGACCGCGACACCTCTACCTGGAAGATTCCCGAAGCCCTCATGGCCCTCAAGGAACAGGTCCTGGACGTGTTATGAGGCTTTCTCTCGGCATTTCCACCTGTCCTAACGACACCTACATCTACGAGGCGCTTGTCGCCGGTCTCGAGAATTCCCCTTTTGAATGGGACGTGCATTTTGCCGACGTGCAGACATTGAACGAGATGATTATCGCGGGCAAGCTCGACGTGGCCAAAGTGAGCGCGCAGGTCTACCCGAAAATTCGTGACAACTACGTGTGCCTCGGGTGTGGCGGCGCCATCGGGTATGGCTGCGGCCCGCTCCTGCTTTCTTCTGTGTCCGGCGCCTTCGACCCTGCAAAAGAAACTGTACTCCCTGGAGCGAACACGACGGCCGCGCTCCTTTTCCGGTTCTGGTTTGCTCACGAGTTCGGCGTAAAGTCCGGCCGCCCGGGTGCGTGTGCGCCGCAGGTGCGCTATGCGCTTTTCAACGAGGTCTACTCCTCGCTGCTCAACAAGTCTGCGGTTCAGGGTGTAACCATTCACGAACATCGCTTCACCTGGAAACGTGACGGGCTTCACATGTTGCAGGACCTCGGCGCCTACTGGGAACAGGAAACGGGCTCGCCGATTCCGCTCGGGATTGCAGTCGCGCGCCGCTCGCTTTCGTACGAACTTGTCAGGAATATTGAGAAGGAGATTCGCGATAGCCTCTTGATGGCTCGGAAAAGGTCGGAACTCGTGACCCCGTTTATTCGTGAAAAAGCGCAAATTTCCGATGAAAAAGTCATCGAATCGCACATAAAAATGTTCGTGAACGACTTTTCCGAGAGCGTGGGCGAGGCGGGTCGGCGCGCGCTCGAGTCCCTTTGGGGTATCGCAGATTGTTGATAACCTGTTGATAACAACAAAAATCGTGTAATAATCCGTAAACGTAAAATTGTTTTTACAAAACTGCGAATTTTTGCGAAAAACTTTATTTATTTTCCAAAAAGCACTTTTTTTGGGAGTTCGCTTATGAGTTTAGTCAACGACCTCGATCTCGAAGTTGAAAACTTCAAACGTGAGTACGAAAAGTTCGAACGCGGCAACAAGTCCGCTGGAACGCGTGCGCGCAAGGTTCTGCAGGATATCAAGAAGACCTGCCAGGAGATTCGCGTGTCCATCCAGGGGGCGAAGAAGGAGGAGGAAAAGTCCAACCTTTCCCCTGAGAATTGACGTTCAAGGCCTGCCTAACGGGCACTTTTTGCTTTTTTTAAGCGTTTTTTTGGGTTATTTCTCAAAAAGCGTTTGACTAGAGCCCGTTATGAAGGTATATTCCCATTCGGGTTTTGAATTTGTCGATTCGGCAAACCAAAAAAACAAACGATTTTATGTGTTCTATGATTGGAGAAACGTAGCAGTATGACCCTAAAGAAACTGGTCTTAATTACGGCCGGGGCTTTGCTTCTTTCCGGAACCGCCATGGCAAGAATCATCAACGTGCCTGGCGAATTCCAGAAAATCGGTGACGCTCTCGGTAATGCCGATGCTGGCGATACCATCAAGGTAGCGCGCGGCACCTACAACGAAAACATCACTCTCGTGATGGGCGTGATCCTGAAAGGCGAAGATCCGCTGACAACAATCATCGATGGCGGCCGCAATGGTCCGACCGTCATGGGTACTTCGGGCGCAGAAATGTCGCACTTCACTGTGAGGAACGGTCTCGAAGGCATCCTCTGTGAAAACGCTGCCCCCTACATTCACCACTGCTACGTGATGGATAACCACGCTACGGGTATCGGTGCGTTCATCTCGCTCCCGCATCTCCGCAACAACGTGGTGTACGGCAACCGCTGGTCCGGCATCCTCGCTTGGGGTGCCAAGTCCCTCGACGCCTTCATCGAGCATAACGTCGTGCTCCGCAACGGCTACTCGGGCCTTGCCCTGAAGGGACCGACCAACGTGGTCGCCCGTAACAACATCTTCATGGAGAACCACTATTACGGTGTGTTCGCCGACCCGGCCGCCGGCCAGACGAAGGTGGAGTACAA
This sequence comes from Fibrobacter sp. UWCM, assembly GCF_900129735.1. Taxonomy (NCBI): domain Bacteria; kingdom Pseudomonadati; phylum Fibrobacterota; class Fibrobacteria; order Fibrobacterales; family Fibrobacteraceae; genus Fibrobacter; species Fibrobacter sp. UWCM. The sequence continues at coordinate 34,925 of NZ_FQWR01000008.1, forward strand.
CAACATCTACAAGAACTACTACCCGTTCAACCACTTCATCAAGGTGAACCGCACCAACGTTTCCCTCGATCCGAAGTTCATGAACCACTCCCTCTCGAAGCCGAACTTCTACTGCCAGTCCACCTCGCCGATGCTCAAGCGCGGTAAGGGCAAGCTCGACATCGGTCTTACGACTGTCGAGGTCGTGAAGGAAGAAGAACAGGCCGAAGAAACCCGCAACCCGGATACCGATGCCGATGGCCTCTGCGATCCGTGGGTTTCCGAAGAAGGCGTTTCCGACAAGTATGCTTCTGTTTGCACCGGCATCGACAACTGCCCCGAAGAAGCCGAAGACTTCGACGGTTACCAGGATGACGATGGCTGCCCGGATGCCGACAACGACCGCGACGGTCTCTGCGACCCGTGGGTCGAAGCCAAGGGCTTGCTCGCGAACTTTGCTCATGTGTGCCAGGGTGTTGACCGCTGCCCCGAACAGGCCGAAACCCAGAACGGTTACAAGGACGACGACGGATGCCCGGACGAAGTCCCGCAGCCGCCGAAGAAGGTGTTCGTGCTTGAAGGCGTGAACTTCGAATCCGGCAAGGCGACCATCACTCAGGACTCTCACGTGTCCCTCATGAAGGTTGTCGACATCATGGAAACCTTCCAGGAAGCGACGTTCGAAATTGTGGGTCATACGGACAACGTTGGTTCCAAGGAAAAGAACATGCAGCTCTCCGCCGACCGCGCCGCTGCAGTGAAGAACTTCCTTGTCGAGAACGGTATTAACGAATCCCGCATTGTTACAAGCGGTAAGGGCGACTCTCAGCCGGTTGCCTCTAACAAAACCCCCGAAGGGCGTGCGCAGAACCGTCGTATCGAGTTCATTCGCACGGATATCAAGTAAAGGAGTAGGTGATGATGCATACTAGTTTCATCAAAACATCGGTCCTCGGACTTACAGTGGCGGCCAGCTCCCTGTTTGCTGACGCTACCTACTCTCCGCACAAGTATCAGCAGAACGACTGGTTCGCAGAATTCGGCGGCAACACCGCCATGTACGTGAACCCGGCCAGCATTGCTGAAACGGAACAGTTGGAATTCAGCGCTGCGTTCTTCAGCTCCATCAGCGGCGAAGCAAGCCAGGAATACGTGAGCTTGACCTTCCCGATGGACTACAAGCACACGCTCGGCTTCTCGTTCTTCGAGAACGGCGCTTCTATCGACGGTGGCAAGTCCTACGGTGAATACGCGTTCATGTTCGGCTATGCCTACAACCTCTTCCAGTTGATCTCTCTCGGTGTGGACATCTCGGTGCTCTACATCAACCAGTTCGACGACGTGAAGCAGGTGACCTTCGGTTCTGACATCGGTATCAGCTGGAACCCGCTCGCTTCTTCCAAGCTCGGCTACCTCCTCGTGGGTGTCGCCTTGCAGAACGTGCTGCAGCCGGCCATCGCCACGAGTGACGACGCTCCGGCAGTGGTGCTCTTCACCGAAAGCGAAGCCTACAAGATTCCCGCGAACCTGAACTTCTCCTTGTTCTACCGCGGTCTTAACAGGAGCCTCGAAGCGAAGATCGAAGCATCCTTCATCGACATCATGCACGATGACGAGGAAGGCGGCGAAGGCTTCAACCTCGAGACCAGCTTCACCTTGACCTACTACCTCTCCCCGCACTTGGGCGTGCGTGGCCGTTTCACCAAGGAAGGTTACTTCGTTGCTGGTGCTACGGTGAACGTGAAGGACGTGAGCATCTTCCGTTACCTCCAGTTGGATCTGGAAATGTCTCATGACGACCTCTACGCCAAGAAGAACCGTGGTTTCATCTGGGCCGTGAAGATTACTTCTCGCTTCGGTGACACCCGCGAAGAGAAAATCGGTGAGGAACGTTACCGTCGCTTGAAGATCGAACCTGAAAACGACTACCGTGCCGCTATGCGCCTGTACTTGAACCGTCAGTTCCTCGAAGCTGCTTACGCCTTCGGTAAGGTCCAGACCAAGTACCCCGCATTCCACCTCGTTGACCAGGCTGCGTTCTACAAGGCAAAGTCTTTCGAAAACCTCCGCATGCACAAGGCTGCAAAGTCCGTGTACGAAGACGCTATCAAGCGTTATCCGCAGAGTGACCAGAAGGCCAAGTACCACTTCCAGTTGATGAACATCGACTATAAGGAAGGCAAGTACACCGAAGCCATGAGCAAGTACCAGAACATTGCCCAGAAGTTCGGTGAAAGCGACGTGAAGGCCGACGCCGACTACGTTGCCGGCCAGATCAAGTTCGAACAGGGCCTCTACCAGGAATCTGTCGACCTGCTCGCCGCCATCCTTCCGGGTAACGCGAACTACTTCTACGCCCGTTACACCATGGGTATCGCCTACAGCCGCCTCGGCAAGTTCGAAGAAGCTGAAAACTGCTTCCGCGACATTACCGAGCAGCAGTACTCCAACCAGTCCGAACAGGACCTCCAGGATGCTGCCCGCGTGAAGCTCGGCCACCTCTACTTCTCCGGCGAGAAGGCTGACATTGCCGCCGCCGCCCAGATGTATGGCCAGGTGCAGCCCGGTTCTCCGGTGTACGACGAAGCTATGCTCGGCATTGCATGGTCCTTCCTCAAGGTGAACAAGCCGGACGAAGCCATGAAGCCTGCCAAGTGGATTATTTCTAACCTTCCGGAATCCTTCCTCGTGTCCGAAGCCTACCTCGTCCAAGGTTACTGCTACTTCATGAAGAAGGACTACCAGAATGCAGCCAAGTCTCTCGAACAGGCTGAAGCCAAGACCGAGAAGCCGGCTGTGTCCGTGGCTGCCCGCGATAGCGCCCGCCAGGCATACGACGCTATGCAGAGCGAATTCGACTCCGTGCAGGTCCAGGCACTTGACCTCGCTCGCCAGCTGCCCACCCCGCGTGTGGAAAGCAAGCGTGAGGCTCTGCGCCCGACCTTCGACAAGGCCAACCAGGCTATCGAAGACTACGCCGCGTTCACCCAGAGGGCCATCCAGAGTGACCGCTTTGAATCCAACCGCAAGCGCATCCTCGAAGATGCGGGCTTCACTCTCGCTACTGTGAAGACCAAGATGGGCCAGGGTTCGACTTCTTCCGAAGCGGCTCAGGAACTCGAAGAATTGGAGGACCTGGAGTAATCCGGGGCCTCCCCTTTTTTATGATTATATAGGTGGATAGAGAACGATGAAAAAAATCATTCTTGTCGCTGCGATTGTTTGCTCCTTTATCGGAACTTCTTTCGCTGCATCGGATCCTTGTAAGGAAAAGACCAACGAAGCAAAGAAAATGCTTGCCAAGTGCAAGTCCATCGGGAAGGGCAAATCTGGTTATGAGCAGTGCGCCAGTTCCTATAAGGTAATCAAGAACCAGGCCGAACAGGCATGCCGTTCCGGCGGCCTCGACGAACAGGGCATGGTGAAGGCCATCGAGCAGTGGGAAAAGCTCGCCAAGGGCGAAACCTGTAAGGGCAAGAAGTCCGACCGCTGTGCCGGTGCTCTCCAGCAGCTGGGTCACTACCAGTTCATGCTCGAAGAAAAGCAGTTCCTGGATATCCAGGGCCAGTACGAAGAAGATGTCGCCTGGTGTGCCGACCGCGATAACAAGCCGGCCAAGTGTGCGAACATCGGCCAGTACCCGAAGGCCGACCACCAGAAGTCCCTCGGCTACTTCCTCGAGTACATCGACAAGTACCCGAAGGCTCCGAAGATTCCGGTGGTGCTCTACCAGGCCGCTGCCGTGCAGGAAGCTAGCGGCGAAGACGAAAAGGCGTTCAAGCTCCGCGATCGTCTCGTCAAGAACTTCCCGAACGACGGTCTCGTGCCGAAGGCATGGCTCCGTATCGCCGAATACCACTTCATGAACCGCAAGTTCCGTGACGCTATCGCCGCCTACAAGAAGGTGACCGGCTTCGAGAACCTCACCGGTAAGGAAGCGGCTCTCGCCATGTACCACTTGGCTGAATCCTACTACAACATCGCCGAATACGAAACGGCTGCTTACAAGTACTACGAATATATCATCGGTGCCGACAAGGGTAAATACCCCAACGACCTCCGCGCCGAAGCTATGGACTTCATGGCTGCCTCCTTCTCTGACCTTGAAGGTGGTGGTGTCGCCGAAGCTGAAGCCTTCCTCAAGGACAAGAAGGTTCCGTTCAAGGATTCCGTGTACTACCGCATCGGTATGAAGAACAAGGACCACGACCGTAACGAAGAAGCTGTCCAGTCCTTCAAGCGCTTGATGCAGATCAACCCGGACTACATCGACGCTCCGCTCGCCGATATCGCCATGATCGAAATCTTGCTCGTGCAGCAGAAGTTCGACGAAGCCCAGAACTACCGTTACGTGGTGGTGAAGCGCTACGACAAGAACTCCTCCTGGCGCAAGAAGAACACCAAGTATAAGGAATCCGTCGCGAACGCTGACAAGGCTATCCGCGGCGCTATGCTCGAAATTCCGCACTACCATCACCAGCAGGCCGCGAAGATCACCAAGGAAGGTGATATCGAAGGCGGTAAGCGTCGCTATGCCGAAGCTATCAAGGCTTACGAGGCGTTCCTCACCCGTTACAAGAATGAACCGACCTGGGATGAATACACCGTGCATATCGACCTCGCTGCCGCCTACCAGGAAATGGGTCAGCATGCGAATGCCGCCAAGATGTTCAACTGGATTGTCGATACCGATACCACCCGTTATGGCCGCCGCGCTCTCGGTTCCGCTGCCCTCCTGAAGAAGGAAGAAGCTGCCTACAACGCCGTGCTCATGATGGACCAGGCTCGCGAAGCCGCTCTCAAGAGCAAGGCTAACGGCGATACGGTCAAGGCTTACGACCTCCCCGAAACGAAGGCTTACTTCGCCCAGGTGGACAAGTACATGCAGAAGTTTGGCCAGAACAAGGAAGCTGCCGAACTTGCTTACAACGCTGCCCTCGTGCACTACAATGCCAAGAAGTTCAAGACTGCGGTTACGGTTCTCCGCGAACTCCGCCAGAAGTACCCGAACCACCAGTACATCTTGCTCATCAGCCAGATGCTTGCCAAGTCCTTGCTCGAATCCAACCAACTTGATGAGGCTCTCGCCGAATTCGAATGGCTGTTGAAGCAGTACACGCAGGTGAAGGCCACCAAGAACGACTCGATGGCTAAGGAAACCGAAAAGGCTATCGCGTTCGTGCTCTACCAGATGGCTGAAAAGGCTGTCAAGGAAGGCCAGTACGAGAAGGGTGCCAATGCTTACCTCGCTCTCGTGAAGCGTTACCCGAAGGTCGAGATTGCCGACAAGGCTATCTTCGAAGCCGCTGCCGCGTTCGAAAGCGCGAACCAGTACAACAAGGCTGCCGAAACCTTCATGATTCTCCCGAAGCAGTACGCAAGCTCTCCGCTCACTATCAAGGGCGTGCTCCGTGCCGCATCCGCATACAAGAAGGACAACAAGCCGCAGATGGCTGCGACCACGTTCCTCTTCATCACGAACAACTTCCCGCAGGATTCCATGGCGTTCCAGGCAATCGGCTTTGCTGCCGCCGTGTATGACTCCATCCCGGATAAGAAGAACGCTGCTGTTACCTACGAACTTGCCTACAAGCGCTACCCGAAGAACGAGAAGACCCCGAGCTTCCTGTACAGCGCCTGCTTGAGCTACGACGAAGCGAAGATGACCGACGAAGCAATCCGTTGCTCCAAGGACCTCGTTCGCGACTACCCGAAGAGCACCTACGCTCTTGACGCCGCGTTCTCCATCCCGATGGCTTACGCTAACGCCAAGAAGTGGGATCTTGCCGCCTCCGAATACCACAACTTCATCAAGATGTACTCCGAAGACAAGGAAAAGCTGATTGCCGCCTACATCGGTGCAGCCCGTGCCTACATGGAACTGAAGGAAGAAGACAAGGCTATCGAAGACTACCGCAAGACTCTCGAAGCTTACGACAAGTACGGTTTGCAGATCAAGAACGCCGACCCGGGTGTCCCGGCCGAAGCCGCCTTCTACATGGGTGAACACGAGTTCCACAAGATGGACCCGATTGTGCTGAAGGGTAAGGAAAAGGACAAGGCCAAGATCATCAAGACCTTGGTGGAAATACTCCAGAAGGCTATGGGTCACTACTCCAAGTCTGCTGCCTACGCTTCTGAAAAGTGGACCTTCCGTGCCACGAACAAGATGGGTATGCTCTTCGTGACCATGGCCGCCAAGATCCGCGAACAGGAAATGAACGCGAAGAAGGAAGACGAGAAGTTCGCCGAACGTATTACCATCGTGCAGCAGCTGCCGAGCTACTACGAACAGGCTCGCCCGATCTTCCAGAAGAACATCGACCTTGCACGCGACCAGGGCTTCTACAACAAGGACGTGGTCGAGGCTGAAGAAGGCTACATCGAAATGTTCTACCAGGGCTGCGCCGTGTTCGTCGAAGTGGCTGACGCATTCGCGAACGCACCGCTTCCGGACTCCGCCGCCATCGTTCAGGAATACATCTACGAAGAAATGGTGAAGGCCGACGCTATCGAAGCCGCTCACGAAGACCTCGAGGCCTATCGTGAAGAGCTCATGAACAAGTCGAACTCCGCAAAGGAACTCGCCGTTCCGCAGTGCGCTACCGGTATCAAGGCCTCTGCCCACTACGGTATCGACAACCAGTGGACCGCAAAGTTGTTCGAAACGTTGAAGGCTCTTGACGAAACGAACGAAGTTCTCGCCACGAAGATCGAAAAGTTTGACCCGTCGACTCTGTTCTCTGACCCGAGCTACTTCAAGACGAAGGCCCGTATCGAACAGATTTCGAAGTCCGAAGTCATGACTCCGGAAGAAAGGATCAATACCTTCCGCGAAATCATCAAGGATGCCAAGGCTGAAAACGAAAAGTTGAAGGCCGAACTTGAGGAACTCAAGAAGCAGCTGATGGGTGCTCCGGCCCCGTCTGCCGAGCCGGAACCGTCCATGGACGAACCTGCTGCTGCTGAAGAGGCTGCCCCCGCTCCGGCACCTGCCAAGAAGAAGGCTGGTAAGAAGAAGGGCAAGAAGAAGTAGCGGTAAAAACTATTTTACGGGGACCTTGTTCATAGGTTCCCCGTATTTTTAGGGCTTTAGGCGGGTTTCTGACGCGGTAAATAAAGTTTTACTCCGTTGACCCTCCAAAAACGCCCAAAAAAAAATAAATATGAACAAAGATTTCAAAAACAAACACAAAAACAACACTCGAAAGGAGTAATCTAAAATGTCTAAAATGCTTCAATCCTTCAGCCCTGAATCCGATGGTTGGCAGTTCATGTGGATCATCCTGGCCGTGTTCATCATCGGTCTCGGCATCTCCATCGAACGTATCATCTACATCCTGGTGAAGAGCTCCAAGGGCCGTGCCAAGTTCCTCGCTGATTTCGGTAAGCTCATCAGCTCTCAGCAGTATGACCAGGCTCTGAGCCTCGCCAACGCTACCAACCTCCCGGTTGCTCGCATTATGTCTGCTATCGTTGCCAACCGCGCCGGTGGCCGCGAAGGCATGCAGGCTGCTTGCGATGCAGTGTTCCTGACTGAAGCTCCGCGTCTTACTCGTTACATCTCCCTTATTTCCGTGATGGCTTCCATCTCTACGTTGCTCGGACTTATGGGTACGATTTACGGTCTGATCTACACCTTCGACGCTGTGGCTAACAAACCCGCTTCCGAACGTGCCAAGGCTCTTTCCGACGGTATCGCTATCGCTATGGGTACGACGCTTGAAGGACTTCTCTCCGCAGTGCCTCTCCTGGTCATTGTGGGCTTCCTCAACATGAACTCCGAACGCCTCATCCAGGAAATGGAAGAAAAGGGCCTCAAGATTATCAACTCTCTCGTCTAATTGTGTTTGAGAGTTAAGTCTTTAACTGGAGTTTAAAAAATGGCAAAAGAAGTCAAGAAACCAGCAAAGCCTGAAGAACCGGACCTGTTGCCGGCGATGGGCTTGTTCACGATTCTGATTCCTATGCTTCTCTCCATGGCTGCTTTCTCCAAGCTGGCAATTGTTCAGGTGAACCTGCCCGAGCGCAGTATGATCAACCCGAACGATGAAACACCTCCGCCGGATGAGCAGGCATTGAACTTGAGCCTCGCGATTACCAACGAATATCTCGTGATTGGTGCTCGTGGTGGTTTCCAGCCGAACGTCTATTTCAAGGAAATGTGGACGTTCCGCTGCAAGTCCGATGCTAAGCTGATTACCCATGCCGTCGAAGATGTCAAGGCCGCAGTTGAAGCCGGACATGGTCCGAAGTGCAAGGACGGTAGCGAGATGGATAAAGAGAAGTATCTCTACGAAATCGAAACTATCGAACTCTGGGCAATCCAGAAAGAATCTGAAGAGGATCCGGGTCGCGTGATCTGGGCGCTCTACACCAACGGGGGTACTCCCGAAGAACCTGTTGCCGACAGTGCTTATGTTGACGGCAACAACAACTTCCTCGCTCTCCCGGGTGAAGGCGCTATGGGCCTGACTCCGCCGCCGGCTCTCAAGAAGCCTGCGGCAGGTACGGCTCTCGCAACCCTTACCCCGAACTCCGCTCGCACGCTCAAACCGGACGTTGCGGCGAAGAACCTCATTCATCCGCTTTCCGCATACGATCTCATCGCAAAGGATCTGATCGCAATCCATACGCAGTTCATCGACCTGGAAGACGTCGACAACATTATCATCGTGGCTAACGACGATACGCAGTTCGACAAGATCATCCAGCTTATGGACCGTTCTAAGGAAGCGGGCTTCAGCAAGATAAACCTTGCAAAGCTGGGAGGTTAATCATGGCTAGAAGAACTCGTAAATACGCTGACGACGTCCCGTTCTCGATTACCTCGATGATGGACATGATGACCATCATCCTGGTGTTCATGATCAAGAACATGGACGCTGAAGGTCAGCTCTTGACCCAGGCCGAAAACCTGATCCTTCCGGTCTCCACGTCCAAGCTCCAGCCGACAGAAGTTTCTCTGACGGTCGTGATCGATAAGGAATACGTGGTGGTCGACAATGAGAAAGTCGTGCCGACTTCGGACGTGCTTGCTCAGGAAGATCTCTGTGTTCAGCCTGTTCTTACTACCCTTTACGGGAAACGTAAGGCCGAAGTGGACCAGCACTTGCGCCAGGGCCAGCCTGCCGACGAAGCCGGTAGCGTTGTTGTCCAGATTGACAAGAACATCCCCTACGACGCCATGTATAAGGTGATGGCTACCTGCGGTATCGCTGGCGTGCCGTCCTGCAACTCTTCCGAAGGCGAAACTGGCTACGAGAAGATGAGCGGCTATACGAACGTTTCCTTTGCCGTTCTCGAAAAGAACGGAGGGGAGGAATAATCTATGGCTAAGAAAAATACTCCTGTAGATCCGTTAGTTGCGGCTCTTATGCCTGAATCCGACAAGAAGATGGCCACCATCGCTGGTGCGTCTGTGCTTGTCGCTCTTGCCCTTTCTTTCTGGGCCTCCATGTACGAAGTGGTCGTCGATGAAGTTTTCTTCGACTCTTCTGAAGGCCCCGACCTGACCGCCCAGATGTCTATGGACGAGAAGAAGGAAGAAAAGAAGGAAGAGAAGAAGAAGGAAGAGCCCAAGAAGCCCCGCAAGAAGGCGGGTGGTGGTGGCAAGCCCCGTGGTAAGGGCCAGCCGAACGCTCCGCAGACTCGCGGCGTGCTCAAGCTCCTCACTGCTCAGACCAAGACTGCTAGTGCTGCTGCCTACGACCTCATGAAGAACCAGAAGTTCACCAAGGACATCGATAAGGTTCTTAAGGACGTGGCTGGCCTCCAGACGACGGGTAAGACCGTTCTCGGTGGCCGTCGCGGTAAGGCTGACGGTGGCTTCAACGAAGGCTACGCTGAAGGCGGTGCCGGTGGTATCGGCGACGGCCTCGCAGGCCTCTTCGGCGGTGGCGGTGGCGGTATTGCTACCAAGGCCAAGGGTAACATCAAGACCCCGTCTGCCCGTGACATTGACATGGGTGCAGGTGGTGGCTCTCGTTCCGCAGCGGACATCATGAAGGTCGTCCGTCAGCGTACCCCGGGTCTGCGCCACATCTACAACAAGTTCCTGAAGAAGAAACCGGGATTCCAGGGTAAGGTTACCCTGAAGTTCACGATCGCTCCGGGTGGCGAAGTTATCAGCATTTCCATTGTGTCTTCCACCACTGGTTACGGCGAATTCGATGCTCAGATCAAGGGCGCCGTCTCCAACTGGACATTCAGCAAGGTTAAGTCCGGTAACACCACCGTTACGATTCCGTTCACCTTCTCCGAATAACGGAAAACCTGTTGAAAAAAGGCCACGCTCAAAAAGCGTGGTCTTTTTTTATTTTTCTATTGCGTTTTTCTTTAATTTAATCTAACTTTATAACAGAATTTTTAATAGGAGTCCTCAAATGAAGTTGAGATCAGCAATTGCCGTTGGCGCTGCTTTTGGAATCCTCGGGGTAGGTTCTGCTTTCGCTACCTTCGCTCGCGTCGAATCCATGGGCAAGAACACGACCTACATCATGGATGATGTGAGTATTTTCGACAACCCTGCAAACATCAATCTCTACCCGAACTACTTGATCGGTGAGTTCGGACCTTACACGCAGGATGTCGCTACGGGTACGAACCAGGACCCGATGCACCCGAACTTCGGCGGTATCTTCTCGCTCTCCCTCGGTGACGAGAACAATCCGGATCCGCGTCTTTCCATCGGTGGTCTCTTCGGCCGCATCAACGAGGAACTCGCACGCTACCTGCCGAACCGCGTGATTGCTGAAAATGGCCGCGACATCTCTAACGTTCCCGAAACCGTTACTAACTTCGACGGCTTCCTCGGGTTCACGCTCTCTAACGGCGACGCTCTCGGCTTGCACATCTACATTGCACACCAGGACGGTGGCTACGAGACCCCGAGTGGCATCTACCAGGTCGATGACAATGCATACGCCTCCATCGTGCAGGCTGATGCAGGCTTGAACATGCAGTTCGGTGCGAACATCGACTTCGAGTTCATGTTCGCTCTCGCTCGCATCCAGTTCGGCCCTGACCACAAGAACTTCTTCGATGATGGCGACTTCAGCTTCCTTGCCAAGTCCCGCGCCTTCTTCACCCTCGAGGCAATCGACGGCGAACTGGTACCCGCGGTTTCCGCTAAGTTCATCGAAGCTCCGGGCATCGACAACAAGCGTGCCCAGGTCGGCCTCGGCATCAACGTCGCTCTCGACCGCGGCTTCTTCTGGTTGGGTCTCGACTTCATCTGGGACAAGCTCGAGGCTCATGACTGGAGCATTGACTACACCACTGGCGAGAGGGTCTACAATTCCTACGACAACGACGATCCGGCTTGGGATGAACGTCGCGACATCGGCGGCATGATCAGCTTCGGTATCGAACGCAACATCTGGTGGGACTGGTTCGTGATCCGCGTCGGCGGTCAGAAGTCCATCCTCTACACCGACTGCGACCAGAACGAAAAGAACAAGGGCCGTTCGGGCATCTGCACCGACAGCGGCAACTTCTTCAGCACGAACCCGCTTGCTAACGGCACTGCCGACGACCACGTGGGCTTCGGCTTCGGTATCAACATCGAAGAAAAGCTGAAGATCGACGTGACTGTCGCCGAAGACCTGCTGTTCCGCAACCCGTTCCAGGGCGAAGGCCGCATCTTCTCGAGAATCTCTGCTACCTACTCCTTCTAGTAGGCAAGGACTGGCTATTGAGGAATGCTCTCCAACCGGAGGGCATTTCTTTTTTTTGTTGCGATGATAACTATTTTTCCAACCATGAAATACTTGCTTATTTTGCTTACGGCGATTGTCTTGTTAGGTTGTTCTGAAAGGACGGAACGTATTGAGAATAAATTAAACGCGTATGTCCAGGAAGACCTCAAGTTCATTGTGGCCCAGACCATCCATGCATCGGGTGACCGTAGCGGAATCCTCGATACGCCCTACTACCGCGTGAAGGACTTCAGGCTGTTTGCGGGCGATACGGCCGCCATCTACTCGGCGTATGCCGAGGTGGACTTCTTCATTTATCAGGACATCAATATGCACGAGAAGCGCAAGTACCGCTACGACGCCCATGCGCGCCAGTGGGACCGCTATTACAAGGCGCTCAAATTCGGGCAGGATTCCTTGGACCGCAAGGAAAAGCAGAAATAAAAGTTTTATATTTTCGCTTGTAAGGATTCACCTTTTCAAAGGACCATATTTTGTTCGGACTCTTCTCCTGTGATATCGGTATCGACCTGGGTACGGCGAACACGCTCGTTCACGTGGCAGGCCAGGGCATTGTCATTAACGAACCTACGGTGATTGCCGTGGACAGCAAGAACAATCGCGTGTCGGCGATTGGTTTCGAAGCGAAAAAGATGCTCGGCAGGACCCCGGGCGAGACGCGTGCCGTGCGCCCCATGCGCGATGGCGTGATTGCGGACTTTGAACTGGTCGAAACTCTCCTCCAGACCTTCATTAAGCGCGTGCAGAAGTACCCGCTGTGGATTGTCCGGCCCCGCGTTGTTGTGGGTGTGCCGAGCGGCATTACCGAAGTGGAAACCCGCGCCGTTATCGATGCCGCCAAGCAGGCCGGTGCGAAGGAAGTCCACCTGGTTCACGAACCGATGGCTGCCGCTGTCGGTATGGGCATCCCTGTGGAAGACCCTGTGGGTAACATGATTGTGGATATCGGTGGCGGTACTTCCGATATCGCGGTGATTGCCTTGAACCACACCGTCTGTAGCGCGTCTGTGCGCGTGGGCGGCGACGAGATGGATGAAGCCATTGTTCGTTACCTCCGCACGATGTATAACCTCCACGTGGGCGAAAGCACTGCCGAACAGATCAAGATCCAGATTGGTTCTGCAAGCCCGCTCGAGGAAGAACTGACCATGGAGGTCAAGGGGCACGACTTTATTGCCGGCATGCCGCGCACGATGACGATTTCGAGCACGGAAATCCGCGAGGCCTTGAATGAACCCGTGACTGCGATTATCGAGGCTGTGAAGCAGGCTCTGAGCATTACGCTCGCCGAACTTTCTGCCGACATTTACGACAAGGGTATCATCATGACTGGCGGTGGCTCTCTGCTCCGCGGTTTCGATGAACGTATCCGCAAGGAAACGGGACTCTCGGTGAATGTGATTGACGAAGCGCTCACCTGCGTTTGCAAGGGTGCCGCTCGCATTCTCGAGGACCTCGACAAGTATCGCCCCGTGTTGGTAGCATCTTCCAATTAACGGGGATTCTACTGTTCGATGCTTAGGGCGTTCCGCTTTATAGTTGAACTGTTTACTCAAAGGCATGGCGTTGTCGCTTTTGCCTTTTTCTTGCTTGTTGGCCTCTTGATGCGGCAGGCTCCGCAGACGGTGCGCGAGAACATAATCTCTACGGCGCTCGGTACGGTGTTCTATCCGGCACAGATGGTCGTATCTTCGGTGGGCGCATACCATTCGGTAGTTGAAGAGAACGAACGCCTGAAAGAGGAAAATGCACGCCTGCGTCAGGAAACGTACTACGCGAGCGAGGGCTTGCAGGAACTGACAAGACTGCACACGTTGGTCCGGTTCGATGACAAGTGGGATTACCCGATTGTGACAGCGCGCGTGGTGGGGCATAACCCTGGCAGGTTCCTTACGACGCTCGTGATTAATCGCGGTACGATACAGGGCGTGAAGGAAGATATGCCCGTGTTCTCGATGAACGGGCTCGTGGGCAAGATTACGAAGGCGACAAGCACGCATTCGCGTGTGCAGTTGCTGGTGGACCCGAACCTTAAGTTGTCTGTACTCGAGAAGAAATCGCGCGTGGTGGGGTTCCTTGAATCGGTTGACGGCCACCTGCTTACGGCGATGATTCCTTCGCATGCGGGCGTGGAAGTGGGCGATACGCTCATTACTTCGGGACTTGGCGGGATATTCCCGAAGGGGATTCCCGTGGGTACGGTGAAGGCGGTTCGCAAGTCTGACCTCGATGTGATGCGCCAGATGGATGTGGCTCCGTTCCAGGAGTTCTCGGCGCTCGAGGAAGTGTTCGTGATGGAAAAGGAACCGGAATGGATTATCCAGGAGTTGCTCGATGAACAATAGCTGGAAATGGATTCGCGTTCTTATTTTGTTTGTAATCTGCTTCGTGTTGCAGACGACGGTTGCGGATTGGCTCTCCATTTTTGGAGCAGGGCCCGACTTCGTGCTTATTTTGATTGTGTCGATTGCGATAAAGCATGGGCCTGCGGCCGGTGCGCTGTGGGGATTCCTTGCGGGCTTTACGCAGGACGTTTACGCCCCGGTAGAATGGCTCGGTGCAAATACGATTTCGATGACGGTGCTCGGGTTCTTTGTGGGCCAGCTTGAAGAGCGGTTCCTTACGCTGAACCTGCCCGCGAAGGTGGGCGTGCTCGGTTTCGGGTTCCTCCTTTGCGACATGCTCTATTTCTTCTTGACCGGACTTGAGAAGGACGTGGTCACGAACCTGTTCTTCTCGAAGACATTGCCGGAATGCGCCTATACGATGGTTATCGGGGCCGTTGTGTTCCACTTGTCTGTCGGAAAGAAGAAACGCCATGCTTAGCATGTCGGATAACGACAGCGTCCAGACCAGGAACTGGAACGTGCTGGTGTTCATGGCCGGCGTGGTGATTCTTTTTACCATTCTCCTGGTTCGACTCTTTAGCTTGCAGTATCTCAATTACGACGAGAACTTCCAGCGCTCCGAGAACAACCGCCTGCGCCGTGTTGTGCTTGTGGCGGAACGCGGGTTCATTTACGACCGCAATGGCGAAGTGCTGGTGCGAAACCGCCCCTCTTACCAGATTGCCTTGCAGGCGATGCACCTGCCGCGCAAGGATTCTGCCCGTGCGATTATTTTCAACCGCCTCTTGCAGATTGTGGACAAGAACGGCGAACGCATGTTCGATTCGCTTTCGCTCGATACGGCATTCCAGAGGGCGCACTGGATTAAGAACCGCCCGATTCGCATTCTCGAGGACGCATCGCCCGAGCAGGTGGCGATAATCGAGGAACACTCGAGCGAACTCCCGGGCGTTACGACCCTCATCGAATCGAGACGCGAGTACCCTTACGGGACGCTTGCTTCGCACGTGCTCGGCTACACGAGCGAGATTTCGGAAGAACAGCTGAAGTTGCCCGAGTTTGCGGATTACTCGCAGGGCGACCGTATCGGCCAGAAGGGGCTCGAGCAGCATTACGATAGCGAGTTCCGAGGCAAGAACGGCCTGAAGCTTGTGGAAGTGAACGCGATGGGCCGCGAGGTGGGCCTGGTGCGCGGTGTGGAGAGTGAACCGCCTGTCCCGGGACTGCACCTGGTTTCTACGATTGACCTCAAGTTGCAGAAGGTGGCGGAAGAGGCGATTGCCGACAGCGTGAAGGGTGCGCTCGTGGCGATTGACCCGCGCAATGGCGAGATTCTCGCCATGGTGAGTTCGCCGCGCCTCGACCCGAACATTTTCTCGTTGAAGAAGCGCGAACGCAACAAGGGCTGGGCACAAGTGGCGCTCGATTCCATGCGCCCGCTCACGAACCGTGCGATTTCGGGAACGTACCCCCCTGCATCGGTGTTCAAGCTTGTGACCGCCGGCGCGGGGCTCGAGAGCGGAATACTTTCGGAGACGAAGTATTACCCGAAATCCTGTACGGGTGGCTACCAGTTCGGTTCGCGTTACCAGAAGTGCTGGGGCGTGCACGGCAACCTGAACGTGGTGCATGCATTGAGGCTTTCGTGTGACGTGTTCTTCTACCAGGCGGGTCTCGATATCGACATGGCCCGCATCAACGAGTTCGGGCGCCGTTTCGGCTACGGCGAGCAACCGCTCGGCATTGACATTCCGGGCGAGAAGAGCGGCTGGCTCCCGGATTCGGTGTCGTTTAACGAAAGGAACAAGAGGCTCGGTTGGCGATGGGCGCGCGGACTTATCCTGAACCTCTCGATTGGGCAGGGGCAATTGGTTACCCCGCTGCAGCAGGCGACGTTCATCGGCTCGCTTGCGACGAACAAGGGTGTTTACCGCCCGCACCTCATGAAGGAACTGCGCGACTACAAGGGCAACGTGGTGAAGGAATTCGAACCCGAGATAGTGCGGCCCGGGAAGATGAAGCCGGAGACGCACAGGATTCTCCTTGCGGCGATGGATTCCGTGGTGAACCATCCGGGCGGCACGGGCAAGCGCGGCGCGCTCCCGGGTATCCGGGTGGGCGCGAAGACGGGTTCCGGCGAATGGAAGAAGGGCGAGAAGACTCACGCCTGGTATGCGGCTGTGGCCCCGCTCTATGACCCGCAAATCGCGGTCGCCGTGATTCTCGAGGCGGCAGGCGGTGGCGGCGCGAAGGCGGCCCCGATTGCGCGCAAGGTGATGATGGCGTATTTCGGGCTTGAAGAGGAGGCGAAGAAATGAAACTGAACCATTTCCTCGACAATACCAGGAGAGTGGATTGGCTGTTCCTCGGCATAACGCTTGCCCTCATGACGTGTGGCGTCTGCCTGGTGTATTCGGCGACGGCGAGCGATAACCTGCCTTTTTACGAGACTCTCTGGTTCAAGCAGATTCTCTACTTTGCTGGCGGGTGCGTCTTGGCCGCGGGTATCGTGTTCCTGAAGATTGACTGGCTGAAAAGGGCGACGGTCCCCCTGTATATTTTGTCCCTGGTGTTTCTCTTCGTGGTGCTGTTCGTGGCGGGTGACGTGGTGAAGGGCGCGGGCCGTTGGATTGACCTCGGGCTATTCAAGCTGCAGCCTTCCGAATTCGCGAAGATTGCCTACCTGCTCACGATATCGTACTGGCTTTCGCGCCACCCGGTGAGCCTCTACAAGATCAAGACTTTCGTGGTGCCCTTCCTGCTGTTCATTGTGCCCTTTGCGCTCGTGCTTAAGCAGCCCGACCTGAGTACGGCCCTCGTGTTCATCGCGGTTACCTATGTGGCATTCTTCTTTGCGGGCCTTACGCTTACCGACATGTTCCTGCTGGCAAGCCCGGTGCTTTCGGTGCTGTTCTCGCATTCCCAGGACATAGTATTCCAGGTGCTGTGGGGCCTCCTGATTTGCGCGGTGGTGTTCGCGCTGGTACGCCGCAGGCTCCCGAAGGTGCTGACGGTGCTTTTCCTTGCGGCGAACATCCTTGCGGGTTATGCGAGCTCGATGGCGTGGAATATGCTGGAACCTCACCAGCAGAAGCGCGTACACACGTTCCTTGACCCGACGAGCGACCCGAAGGGTGACGGTTACCAGGTGCTGCAGTCGCTTACCGCGATTGGTTCGGGCGGCCTTACGGGCAAGGGCTTTGGTCAGGGCACGCAGACAAACCTCGCGTTCTTGCCCGAAGAACACACCGACTTCATTTTCAGCGTGCTCGGGGAACAGTTCGGCTTTGCGGGCTGCCTGTTCATACTTTCGCTCTACACGTTGTTCCTGTGGCGGGCGAGTTCCACGTGCAAGCTGTTCGCGGACCCCTTCATTACGCTCATTACCATGGGGGCCTGTACCATATTCCTGTTCCACATGATAGTGAACATCGCGATGACTATCGGGCTCATGCCCGTGACGGGGCTTCCGCTCCCGTTCCTTTCGTACGGCGGGTCGTTCGCCCTTACCTGCATGGTGCTTGTGGGCGGAATCCTCTGCATGCGATTCCAGGGCTGGCGTCAGTAAAAAAAACAGGCGTTTTGGCTCATTTTCCGTTTGAAACCGTTTATAGGTATAGGAGGGCGGTTTCATTATGGAAATTATCCGTCGTTGTACAAACTTTCTTTTTGGTATGGAGTGCCTGGGCTGCGGCCGGGCATCCGAACAGCTGGACCCCTGGCTGTGTTCTGCCTGCAGGGAAGAACTTGCCCGCGAGGCGCTGGCATATTCGTTCCCTTCGCCCGATGCCATGTGCATGTTCCCCGTGCGTCCGCTTACGCGCAGGCTCGTGCATGCGCTCAAGTACAGGGGGCTTCCGGGAATGGCGTCGTACCTGGTAAGGCGATCTACCGCGGTGAAGGGGGGCGAAATTGCGCAGAGCATGGCGTTGCTTGCAAGGCCGTTCTACTTTGTGCCTGTCCCCCTGCACAGTTCGAGGTTCAGGGAACGCGGCTACAACCAGGCGCAGAAGATTGCATCGGCGCTCGCCACCTGCACCGGGGGTCGTGTTTGCAACTGGCTTTCACGTACGAACTTCAGGGTGTCGCAGACCAAGCTTTCGCGCGAGGAGCGTGGCTATAATGTGGCGGGCGCGTTCGAGCCGAAACTGCCGAGGAATATGCCTTCGCGGGGGACTATCTTTGTGGTGGACGACGTGTACACGACCGGGGCGACTACGGGGGCGTGCGTGCATGCCCTGCGCCGCGGGACGGAGCTCGATACGAAGGTGTGCACGCTCCTTTACGACGAGCCCGTATCTGCGACGATGGACTTCGTGGCGGACTGCCGGATGGAATGGGATGGCAATTATGGCGATTGAGTTACTAGTTCCGTGTTCCAAATAAAAAAAAGCGGGCTTCGATATGCTTCTCGAAACCCGCAATTCGAATAACTAGTAACTATTGACTAATAACTGGCACCGAAGGTGCCGAGGTAGCGGAGGAAGAGGGACTCGAACCCCCAAGCCTTACGGCGGCGGTTTTCAAGACCGCTGACTTACCAATTAGCCTATTCCTCCGGATTCAACGCCAACAATAAAAAACTCACGCCATTTCGTCAATGGAATTTGGGCGATTGTCTTTGGCGGGAATGAATATTAATTAAATTTTTCAATATGGAGACAATTGCAGAAAATACTGTGGTGGAGAACAAGCGGGTCCTTGACCTCCTGTTTTCCTACATGCCGAAAATCGCCGCGGAAAGGAAGATGGACAACCTGCTAGTGCTTATGGCCGACATGGGTCGTTCCCTTGTCCAGGCGGACCGCTGCTCCCTGTGGCTTACCGACGAGGAGCACGGGGAACTGTGGACGAAGGTCGCTCATGGGGTGAGCGAGCTTCGCATTCCGATTGCGGCTGGTTTTGTGGGCTGGTCTGTGAAGAACGGCCAGCCGTTGCTGATTCCCGATGCCTACCTTGACCCGAGGTTCGACCATCGCAGCGACGAGAAGACCCACTACCGCACGACGTCCGTGATGACGGTGCCCCTGTTCGATTCGCAGGGAAAGGTGATGGGGGTTTTCCAGGCGATAAACAAGCAGGGCGAGGAGAAGGTGTTTTCGAACCAGGACCTGGAACGCCTCTCGCTTACTGCCGTGTATTCTGCAAAGACTGTGGAATCCGCCCGACTGACCTCGGAGGTCGAAGACTCCAAGGATGAACTCGAGGCGACGCAGGAAGAACTGATCCACATCCTGGGCGACGTTTCCGAATCCAGGAGCCGCGAGACGGGTGACCATATCCAGCGCGTGGCCGAAATTTCTTACAAGCTGGCGCAGTACTACGGGCTCAGCGAAGAGGAGGCGCAGCGCATTCGCCTTGCCGCCCCGATGCACGACCTGGGGAAGGTCGCCATTCCCGATGCCATCCTGAACAAGCCGGGCAGGTTCACCGACGAGGAATACGAGGTGATGAAGTCCCACGCCATCAAGGGCGAGGAAACCCTCATGAAGTCGAAGCGCGACCTGTTGCGCTTTGCCGCGACGCTTGCGGGCTCGCACCACGAGCGCTGGGACGGCAAGGGCTACCCGCGTGGACTCAAGGGCGAGGAAATCCCGCTGGCTGGCCGTATCTGCGCCGTGGCCGACGTTCTGGATGCCCTCTCGAGCCCGCGCTGCTACAAGCCCGCGTGGCCCGAGGAGAAGGTCAAGGAAGAATTCATCAAGCAGCGCGGAGCGCAGTTCCAGCCGGAACTCATCGACGTGCTTGTGGAGCACTGGGACGATGTTTTCGAGTGCTTCAGGCAGGCGCGCGCGAAGTTCGAGGCTGCGGCAGTATAAGACCGCTCGCGCTAGATTCTAGTGCAGCGTCTCCGGTTTGCGCTCGCTTTCGCCTTCGACGACTCGTTAGGACAAGTCGCCTCCGGCTCACGAAGACCGTTCGCGTTTATATTGCAAAAAATTTACGGGACCCGGGATAATGGGCCCCGTTTTTTTGTTTTTCGGTGTTTTTTGCAAAAAAAGAAAACCCCCGACTTTGGGTCGGGGGCCTTCGTGGTTCCGATTGGAGTTGAACCAACGACACGCGGATTTTCAGTCCACTGCTCTACCAACTGAGCTACAGAACCATTTGGTAAGCCAAAGATAGAAGAAAACGTGATATTTGTCAAGGGTAAATAGAATATTACCGAAAAAATTTTGATTTTCTAGAATATTCTTCTAAATTTAGGGTAGGATGTTCGATTGGTTGTGCGCGGCGCTTTGCTCCGTGGGGCTTAACATTTTATAGGCTTGAATATGCGAAAGAAATTTCAGATTAGGAACCTCCTTGCAGTCGGGACACTTTGCCTTGGGCTCTATGCCTGTTCCTCCGATGAAGGTAGCGACAGCCCGGTTGTTCCTCCGTTATCGGGTGACGATCCCTCTTCTAGCGATTCCCAGCCGGGTTCGGATAAACCGGGTTCCTCGTCTGCGATTGAAATCGACTCCGTTCGCAAGATTGTTAATGGCGATACAATCTTTGACACGATTCATGTCGTTGTGCCCAAGGATACGACGCCCCACTGGGTGGGCAACTCTGCACTCCGCATTACTGAAATTTCCCCGCTGAATCTTTCGTGGCTGGATGAATCCGGCGAAGACCCCGCATGGGTGGAAATCTACAACGCGGGCGATGTCGCTGCGAACCTGAAGGGCTATGCGCTTGTCGAAAGCCTCGAGAAGCCCCGCAAGTGGGTTTTCGGCGACGAACTTATCGCTGCGAAGTCCTTCCGCATCGTGTTCTGCGACAAGAAGAATATTACCGAAGTCAAGGGCGCAGATAACGGCGACATGCACGTCCGTACCCACACCAGCTGGAAGATGGACAAGGCCGGCGGAACGGTTTACCTGATCGATGCCGCCTACGGCATCCGCGATTCCGTTGCATTCCCCGAAATCACGAAGGGTGACCTGAGCTGGGGTATTACCGACGGTGGCATCTGGAAGTATTTCGACAAGCCGACTCCCGAAAAGCCCAATACCGGCTCGACCGCTTATGACGCGCTTGCTCCGGAACTCGACCTGAGCCAGATCAAGGGCGGTTTCTACAATGATCCGGTAACAATCAATCCGCCTTCCCTGCCGAGTGGCGTGAAGTTGCGCTGCACCGAGGACGGCTCCGCTCCGGGGGCGAACTCCCAGGAATTCAATTCTGCAAAGACGTTTGACAAGAACACGACGCTCCGTTGCGCCGTCTTCAAGGATGGCTCGCTCAGTACGCAGGTGGTCACGAAGACGTTCTTTGTGGGCGAACAGGTGAACATGCCTGTGGTGGCGGTGAGCGTGAATCCGGATTTCTTCAACAAGCATTACATTCAGCCGGAACCTGGCCACACGAACGCAAGCAGCCCGGAAGCGGCTCCATCCGGCCTGTACGAGGATGTCGAATTCCCTGTGCATGTGGAATACTTCCCCAACGGCAGTTCCTCGGACAAGTCCGCATGGGATATCGAAGCGGGAATTTCCATGATGGGTAACTACAGCCGTCTGGAACGCAAGAAGTCCGTCGCTATCGTGATGAGGGAAGAATACCAGAATGGCTGGCTGCATTACTCTCTGTTCGATACCCGCAAGAGCGAAAACGACAAGTACAAGGGATTCAACCTCCGCAACAATGGTAACCGTTTTGTGAGCGACTACTTTGCCGATGCCCTGGGTGGTGCAATCCTTGAAGGCAGCGGTGTCGATTACCAGCGCAGCCGCCAAGTGGTGGTGTTCTACAACGGCAAGTACTTCGGCATCCATGACATGCGCGAACGTTTCAACAAGAACTATGTCGAATCGAACTACGGCATCGAGGCTTCTACCGTGACGATGGTCAAGCACCTTACCGAGACGGTTACGGCAAGCAATGGTACGCCCGACGAGTACATCTCCATGCTTGAACTTGCCGCGGACAACGATTTCAGTGGCGACAACAATGCATCCTATGCACAGCTCAAGACGATGATGGATGTCGGCAACTTTGCAGATTACATGGCTGCCGAGATGTATATCCATAACGGTGACTGGCCGAACAACAACGTGCGTGCCTGGCGCAGCCCGGATAACATGTGGAAGTTCATGGTTTACGACCTTGACCACGGATTCAACTGGGATTGGAACGTGCAGGGCTTTGGCCAGAGTACGAACATGTTTGACTGGGTCAAGCAGGGTGGCCGTAGCAGTGGCAAGTGCTATACGAGCAACGACAAGGCCTTCACGGGCGACAAGAGACACTGCTTCCACGTGTTCTACGTACGCCTCATCAAGAATCCCGACTTCAAGCGCCTGTTCCTCAACCATGCTGCCGTCATGTTGCAGAATTACCTGAACGCCGATGTCATCGAGAAGGTCCGTGCGAAGATGGCGGGCTCGATTGATGAAACCGAAGCGGAAAGGGATTTGGCGGCAAATGGCCAGAAGGAGCGCGGCTACGGTTCGTTCACCGTATCGAATTCGAGCATAACGGAATGGGCCCGCCAGCGCGACAGCGATATGCTGCAGCAGTACAAGAGCGAGTTTGGCCTGGGCGAAATGGTCAATATGACGATTTCGTCGAACGGGAATGGTTCCGTGCTGATGGAAGGCATGAAGCTCCCGGGTAGCACCGCAACTTCTACCAAGTACACGGGCAAGTTCTTTAGCGGAAACCAGATGGAGGTGACAGCTGTGCCTTCGAATGGAGCCGTGTTTACCGGATGGTCTGACGGTTCTACCGACAACCCGCACCTCGTGAACATCACGGAAGGTTCGACGATTACGGCGAACTTCAAGTAAGTTTCACTTGACGGTGGATTTGCGCGGGCTTTTAAGTCCGCGTTTTTGTTTATCGTGCGAATGTTTGTCACGGGTACGTGAATGCCCGCGGGATATTTCTAGATTTGTGCGCATGAATAGCCCCGTGCGAAAGATGTTCGACGGTATCGCGAACCGCTACGACTTTTTGAACCACTTCTTGAGTTGTGGCCAGGATATCCTGTGGCGTCGCGCATGTTGCCGCGAGATTCGGCGGATGCACCCCGGAAAGCGCCTGCTTGACTTGTGTGGCGGCACGGGCGATTTTGCGGTTACGTACGAGAAGTTTAACGGCGTGCAGGACGTCGCTATTCTGGGCGACTTTTCTTATGGCATGCTGAAGGGCGCCGCGGGCAAGAAGACAGCGGCTGTTCCCGTGCAGCTCGATGCGATGAAGATGCCGTTTGCGGATGGTGCGTTCGACGTGATTCTGAACGGGTTCGGGATGCGCAACCTGCCCGATGCGGAGGGCGGCTTGAAGGAATCCGCGCGCGTGCTCACGGATGGCGGCTACCTGCAGGTGCTTGAATTTTTCTCCCCGCGGAACGTGTTCAACAAGTTCTTCTACAAGGTGCTCGCCCCGCTGTTTATCCCGGTGCTGGGAGCTTTTTTCAGCAAGCGCGATGCGTATGAATATCTGGTGAATTCCATATTGCGTTTTTTGCCGGTGGCGGACTTTGTGGCGCTCGCCGAAAGGAACGGGTTCGAGCTTGTGCACGTGAAGCCCTGCTTTTTCGGGGTGGCGTACCGTGTGCTTCTGCGCCGGAAGTCTATGCCGGCGGGAGGTGATGCGTGAGCCGCTATATCCTCGGAGTGACGGGGGCCAGCGGGGCGATATATGCTATCCGCACGGCGATGCACCTGAAGCGCCTCGGGCATGAGGTTTCGCTTGTGGTGACGGCGCCTGGCCGCGATGTTGTAAAGTTCGAAGGTCAGCAGGCGCTTTTCGACTATGCGGACCGCACTTTCGATGTCGATGATTTTTTTGCGGAATGCGCGAGCGGGTCTGCCGACTATGCGGGCATGGCTGTGGTGCCCTGCTCCATGGGCACGCTCGGACGCATCGCTGCAGGGACCTCGGACAACCTGCTGGTACGCAGTGCGGACGTATGCCTCAAGGAGCGTCGCCCGCTGGTGATTGTCCCGCGCGAGATGCCCTACAACCTCATCCACATCGAGAACATGGAACGCGTGACCCGCGCGGGTGCGATTGTTGTGCCCGCCTCGCCGCAGTTCTACAGCAGGCCCGCAAGTATCGAGGAACTCGTAGATACCGTTGTCGCGAAAATCCTGAAACATCTGGGTGCGGCGTTGGCGGAAGACTGCGCCGAGATTGTGAAACCATGGAATAGTTCCGCCAGTCAGAAATTGCCCGCGGATGGCGGGTCGCAAAATGCGCTCGGGGGCCCTATATGCTGAAGAAGATATTAGAATTCGGGCACATGGTGCGCTTTAGCCACTCGCTTTTTGCGATGCCCTTCGCGCTCGGCTCCATGTGGGTGGCGGCGAACGGGTTCCGCGACATGACCGCTGCCGAGACTGCACGCATCGTGCTCCTGATTGTCGGTTGCATGGTGACCGCCCGCAACAGCGCGATGAGCTTCAACCGCATTGCCGACGCCGATATCGATGCGAAGAATCCGCGCACGGCGAAGCGCCACCTGCCTGCGGGCCGCCTTTCGAAAAAATCGGTAATTGCGTTCCTTGCCATAAACGGCGTGCTGTTCGTGACGTTCGCGTTCCTGCTGCAGCCCCTCGCGGGAATGCTTGCGCTCCCTGTAT
The DNA here is from genome assembly GCF_900129735.1 of Fibrobacter sp. UWCM. NCBI lineage: Bacteria > Pseudomonadati > Fibrobacterota > Fibrobacteria > Fibrobacterales > Fibrobacteraceae > Fibrobacter > Fibrobacter sp. UWCM. The sequence continues at coordinate 59,549 of NZ_FQWR01000008.1, forward strand.
GGTTGCTCCTGCTTTCTTATTCCTACTGGAAGCGTTTCAGCTGGCTATGCCACTGGTTCTTGGGGTTTGCGATAGGGATGAGCCCGCTCGGCGCCTGGATTGCCATTCGGGGCGAGTTTGCGGTGTTCCCGATATTCTTGCTCGTGATTCTCATGCTCTGGATGGGCGGTTTCGACATCATCTATGCCACGCAGGACGAAGAGATTGACCGCGCGATGGGACTGCATTCCGTGCCCGCGCGTTTTGGCCGCAAGCGCGCCCTGCAAATTGCCTTCTGGAGCCACATTGCGATGCTCGCACTCTGCGTAGCCTTCGGGTTCGTGTGGAACATGGGAATTCCTTGGTGGGTGGTGACGGGGCTTATGGCTGCCGCCGTCCTGTATATTCATTTGTTCAGAAAATCCGATGACCTCGATGCCATGAACCGCGACTTCTTTTTGGCGAATGTCGCGATAAGCGTGCTCGTGATGGCGGGGCTCATCGTGTGGATTTGCATGGGAGGGGACGTCAATGCCCTTTATTAAGAAGACGGACGGAAAGTTCACGACCGAAGACAAGATCAAGATGTTCCAGCAGATGGGTACCGTGGGCGCAGTGATTGCCGTCGTGTTCGTGATTCTTATAGAGTCGGGCGTTGCGGGCGACAAGACTCCGCTTGCCGAGATGGGGCTCACTGCGATGATCGTGGTGCTTGCCGTTTCGCTCATCGGGAGTATGTACTTTAAGCGGAAACTGTAGGCTAGATTTCCAGGTCTGCGGAATAAACGGTTTCCATAGTCCCGTCGTCGCATTCGAATAGCAGGCTGCCATCGGCGTTCATGTCGATGATGCGGCCTGTTTTCTTTATGGCGCCTGTGCCGCTGTCGCGGTTTTCATCGGTGCAACGGTTGTTCACGACGACGGTCCCGCGGGCGCCTATAAACTGGTCCATCTTGCGCCAGGCGGCGACCCACGGCGATATCCCGAAGGCGCGGAACTGCCCGATGGCGCGTTCCAGGCTTGCGATAAGCGACTGCAGCAGTTTTTCACGGTTGACGCTTTGCCCGCAGATATCCCTGAGGGTGGTGACGGCCCTGCCCAGGTGCGCGTAGTCCGCGGGGTCGCTGTTCACGTTGATGCCTACCCCCATGCTGATGGCGGGAGCAGGCGGAATGTTAGTGGAGATCCCCGCCTTCGCGGGGATGACAGTTCTTTTTATATAAACTAATTCAGCAAGTATCCCGCAGAACTTGTGCTTGCCGCACAGGATGTCGTTCGGCCACTTGACCGAAACTTTCCCGATGGACGCGTTGCCAAGCCCCTGCGCGTTGGAACTTTCTTGCAGGTCGCGGAATACTTCGGCGAATGTGAGCGATGCAACCTGCGTGATTTGCGGGGCCGAAGCAAGCGGAATACCTTCCAGCGGGATGAGGATATTGAAGTAAAGGTTCTTGCCGGCGGGGGAGGCCCATGTGCGTTCGTGACGCCCGCGGCCGGCTGTCTGCGTGTCGGCGACAATGAGCGTGCCGGGAACGATTTCACCCGCGGAGGCGCGTGCCTTCATCAGGCTATGCGTGCTTTCCAGGGTATCGAAGAGGAATGCGGGTGCGTCGCCAAATCCGCACAGGTGCCACTCATTAAAATTACGTTCGCGAGAAAACATATTCAAGTGAAGATCCCCGGATAAGCCGGGAATGACGAATCGGGCCTATTCTTCGTCTTCCTTCTGCTCCTGCAGTTCCTTGAGGGCTTCTTCGGGGAAGATTGTGAAGAATTCACGTTTGCGGTCTTCGAAGAGCTGCAGCATGCGTTCCTGTTCGAACTGCTCGCGGTCGATGTTCTGCATAAAGAACTCGTCGCGTGCAAAATCGCGGGTCGTCATCATCTTCTTCAGGTCATCGGAGATTTCCATGCGGTCCCACAGGATGTAGTAGGATTGCACGTCCAGGCTACCGAAGATGTCGACGTTCAGGTGTATGGAATTTGCCTTACTGGAATCGACGAGTTCGACCTTTGTTTCGCGCTTTTCGGGACGGAAAATCTGTGCGTCGCTCACGCCTTTCGAGAGATCCTGGGGAGGCTCTTCGGCAAATGCGCCAAGTGCGAGTGCACACAGGGTGGCACCGGCAAATGCGAACGTCTTATGTAGTTTCCCGAAAATCATATCCACAATATAACATCATTTAGGATAAAAGAAAAGTTATTTCTGCGCGCCTGTGATAAAAATCGCATTTTCCGCCGGCACTAGGGGGCTAGAGTGCGAGCGGCATCCAGGGCTTTACCACGTCGATGGACTTGAGGAGCCCTTGCTTGTTGCGCCTGATGGCTGCTGCGGCAATCATCGCCCCGTTGTCGGTGCTGAGGCTCCTGTCCGGGATGCAGAACCGGATTCCGTGTCTGCCGCAGTAGTCCTGCAGGCGGTTGCGCAGCCATGCGTTCGCGCTTACCCCGCCACCGACGACGAGCGTCTTCATGCGGGTCTTCTTGAGCGCGTTGATTGTTTTTTCCACAAGGCTCCCGACGATTGCATCTTCCAGCGAGGCACAGATGTCGCCCAGGTTTTTCTGGATATATTCCGTGTCGTGCGTCTCGGTGTAGCGCAGCACTGCGGTCTTGAGCCCGCTGAACGAAAATTCGCAGTTGTCGTGCGAGTGGAGCGCCCTCGGGAATTCGACGAACTTGCGGTTGCCGTTTTGGCCGAGCCTGCTGATGGTTGCCCCTGCGGGGTACTTGAGGCCGAGCAGTTTGCCGCACTTGTCGAACGCTTCGCCTGCGGCGTCGTCGCGGGTGCGTCCGATGCTCGTGTACTTGAATCCGGGTTCTTCCATCACGAGTTCCGTGTGCCCGCCCGATACGGTGAGCGTGAGGAACGGCGGCTCGATATCCGGGTTGCTGAGCCATGCGGCTGCGAGATGGCCCTCGAGGTGGTTGATGCCGTATGCCGGGATGTTTAGGTCGCGGGCGAGGCCCCTTGCGAAACTCGCCCCTACAAGTAGCGGGCCCATGAGCCCGGGGCCTGTGGTGTAGGCAATCGCGTCGATATCCTTGAGAGCGATGCCAGCTTCCTTGACGGCGGCCTCCGCGATGGGGGCGATCTTCTGCAGGTGGGCGCGTGCTGCGATTTCGGGAACGACACCGCCGTACAGGGCGTGCTCGTCTATCTGGCTGTAGAGCGGGTTGGAAATTACCTTGAGGGGGTCGTCCTGCAGTACTGCGCAGGCGGTCTCGTCACAACTGGATTCAATTCCGAGCCAAATCATTCAAGTTTCTCCTCGGCATCCTCGTCCAGCGAATCGGCGGGTGCGGCGAGTTTCTTGATATCTTGCAGCGACACCTTGTCGGGCGAGAGCTGTATGGCCTTGATGGACATCTCGCGGTTCACGCCCGAGGGGAGCGTGAGCTTTACGGTGGGCGTGAGGCTGTCGACATCTTCGATCTGGAAGCGGTTGAATTCCACGAACAGTTCGATGCTCGTGTTGCTGATGGAATCGAGCGTGCCTTCGCCGCCGGTTATTTCGACGGATACGTTGGGCGGGTTAAGCCTGTACGTTTCACGGTCGAACATGCCGATAAGCTGCACCGGGATATCGCGATAGAACTTCTTGCCGATTTTCTGGATGTTGACCGAAATGCTCGTGAGCGAGTCGCCCGGAGATACGTGTGCGGGGAACTGCTTGAAATCGAGCGGGATAGAGTACGTCGTGTCATGAACGAGCCCGCTGAACGATACGGAGTCTGTCGGGATTTCGATGATGCGCGTGATGACGTTCCTTGCGCCGGAAACCGTGATGAAGTCCGGTTCCAGCTTGGGCTCGTCGGTAAGCAGGTAGCCCGTTGCCGCATCGAAGGTGACCATGGAGCGCACGGGCACGTTGCGTTCGATTCGCGTGTCGAGGTCTAGGTCTATGAACAGGAGCTGGTTGTCGGGTTCAATGAACTTGATGTTTGAAAAGTTTGGTGCCGAGAAGTTCTTTTCGCCGATAGGCTTGCGGGTGGCGCCGAGTTCAGCATCCTGGAGGTCCACGATGATGGCCGCTGCGGTCGTATCGCCCTGCATGACCTTGGAACGCAGGCGCATGAGGTCGAACGGAGCGCCTTCCAGGGTGATGCGCATGGTGTGCGGCGGTTTCGAGGCGATGGCGAGCATTTCCGGGAGTTTCACGAGGCGCACGGGGATATCCAGCTCAACCTTGAACGTGTTGAGCGACACGACGTAAAGCCATAGTGCAATCCCGAAGATGAACGCTGTAATCTTTAATGCGATATGTTTCATAGATGCCCCGTGAAGCATTGAAAATTTAGTTATATTCAACGCGTGTTCGGACAACTCGGGTACCTAATATCGGAATCTTTTCGTGGATGGAAGCAGCATCGCACGGTCATATTGCCGTCGCTTCTCACGATTTTCCTGTGCTCGCTCCTTCTCGCGGCATCGCTCACGGTGCTTGGGGGCGTTTTTCGCGTGCTTTCTGCCGAAAGTTCTCTCTATACGGTCGAGGCTTTCCTGCCCGAGACGGTGAGCGAGGATTCCGTACAGGCGGTAAGGCAGAGACTTGAACATTTCAGGGGCGTGGAACGCGTCGAGTACGTGAGCGCTGATTCCGCGCTGGCCGATTTCCGCAGGCATTTTTCGGGCGAGATGCTCGACCTTGTGGACGAGAACCCCATACCGCCGTTTTTCCGCGTGTCTCTTGTGCCGGGAAACCAGAATCCGGCAGACCTTACGGAATTCATTGCAGCCCTCTCGCGCCTGGAATACTTCGAGGAGGTGCAGGCCCCGGTGGACTGGGCGACCCGCGTTTCGGAATGGAAGTTCCGTATGGTGTTCTGGCCTGTTTGTCTGAGCCTCCTTTTGCTGGTGACGCTCTCGCTTATTATCTGCAACTCGGTGCGGCTCTCGCTCCTGTCGCGCAAGCTCCTGGTCGAGAACATGAAGTACGCCGGCGGAAGCCCGTTCTTTATCGAGTTCCCGTTCGTGCTCGAGGGCATGATGCAGGGGCTTGTCGGTAGCGGCTTTGCCGTATCGATCCTTCTTGTGATTGTTGAATCTATCGGCAGGGCGATTCCCCTTGTTGGCGAAAACATTGGCGGGCTCTGGGCGCTCCTTGGACTTGTGGTTTGCCTGGTCACGCTCGTTTCCGCATACTTCAGTTACCGCACCGTCCAGGAATTCCTGCTTGCGAAACGGAGCGAACGGGAATAAGCCATGCGTCTGCTGGTCGTTTTTCTCTGCTTGCTTGTAGGCCTTGCGGGTGCTGCCCCGAAAAAGACGGACGCCCAGATCAAGGAGCAGCGCAACGCCCTCAAAAAGCTTGAGTCCGACCTTGCGAAAAAGCGCGAGGAACTCGTGCTCCTGGAAACAGAAGAGAAGGGCGTGCTGAATACGATTTCGCTTTTGGACCAGAACCTGAACCAGACGCGCGTCTACATCACCGAACTTTCGAAAAACGAGAAACTCGTGCAGCAGGCGGTGGAACAGCTCAAGCGGGATATAGATTCCCTTGACCAGAAAATCCACGTGCGTAAGGAAGCTATGAAGGTGCGCGTGCGCAAGTTGTATGTAAACGGCCGCTACAGCGAGGCGGAAGTCCTGTACCGGCTGCTTTCCCGCGAAGGTGACCCGAGGCGGCAGGCGTACTGGGTGCACCACGTGCTGAACGAGGACCGAATGCAGGTGGAAATCCTGACGGCGATGGTTACGGAACGCGACGAGAAAAAGCGAGAGTCGGAAGAGCACCTGGTGGAACTGAACGGCCTGCGCGAAAAGAAGGCGCGGGAAGAGAAGGGGCTTGTAAGCCAGATGGGCAACCAGGAGCGCATGCTCCTGAACCTCAAGCACGACAAGGCGATGCAACAGCGCGCGCTGCAGGAATTCGAACGCAACCAGAAGGTGATGCAGGCCCTTATCGCGAAGTTGGAAGCGAAGCGCAAGAAGGAAATCGAGGAAGCGAAGAAGGCCGAGGCCGCCCGGAAGGCGAAGCAGAAAAAGCAGAAAGAAAAGAAGGTCGTGGAAAAGCCCAAGAAGACTATCGCGGGTTCGGTCAAGGGGCCGAAGTGCATGCCTCTGGAAGGCGAAATCATAAGCAACTATGGCCTGCAGGAACATCCGGTATTGCATATCGCCACGCGCAACCTGGGCGTAGAGATTCGCGGCAAGCGCGGGGCCGCCATACGTGCCGCTGCGGCAGGGACTGTCGTGATGGTCGCAGAAATTGACGGGCGAGGCCCTTCCGTGATTATCGAGCACGAGGGGGGTACGTATTCCGTGTACGGCCACCTGCGCTCCATTCGCGTGCAGGAGGGAAAAGAGGTGCGTAATTGCGAAGAAATTGGCGAGGCGGGCGATATCGCGAGTCTAAATGGAATTAAATTGTACTTTCAAGTTAGCGAAGGCACCCAGACGGTGGATCCGCTACAGTGGTTGAAGACGAAATGATAAAGTATCGCTTAAATGGTCCCGCGTCGCAGGAACGCCAGCGCATCCGCCTGATGGCGGCGCTGTGCGAGAACCGCTTCCCTCAGGCGGTCGTCATTGACGGTACTCCGGGAATTGGCAAGAAGGCGCTTGCCATGGAACTCTCGAAGGCGCTCCAGTGCACCGACATGTTCGAGCGCCCGTGCGGGCAGTGCTTCGGCTGCAAGATGGCCGCCGACCCGGGAGCCGCCGACAACTGGGTGTTCCCGCTTACGGCCGCCGAGGCGCAGGCCAAGTCCGCCGAAGACGTGAAGGCGGGGAGCCGCGCGAAGACGCTCCAGGATATCAAGCAGGGCTATATCGAGCAGATTGTTGCTAACCCGTACCGCACCGACATCTTCGATGCGGGTGCCGAGATTTCGGTGAATCTCATCCGCGCCATGAAGTCGACGTTCGTGATGAAGGGCGACCGTACCCGCGTGGTGATTGTCGCTGAGGCGGACCGCATGAACGATGCCGCCTCGAATGCCTTCCTCAAGACGCTCGAGGAGGTCCCGCCCGATACGTACTTCGTGTTGACCGTGGCCTCGCGCGAAAGGCTGCTCCCGACGATACGTTCCCGTTGCCTTGCGATTCACCTGTCGTCGCTTACCGACGCCGAGGTGAAGGAGGAAACCCTCCGCATGCTGGGCGACGATGCCGACGAGGATCAGGTGTCCCGTGATGTGATAGGGCTTTCGCTCGGGTCTCCCGGCAAGGCGTTCTTCTATCTGGAAAATGCGAAAGCGCTTTGCGGCCTGGCGTCGGACTTTATCGTGAAGAGCCTCAAGAACGACTATAGCGCGCTTTTCGAGGAGCTTGCGGAAAACGACCTGACCGAAGTCTCTGAGGCGAACGGCTTTTTGGAAGTGCTCTCGTTCCTTATCGCCGACATCCTGCGCAAGCAGTCCGGTGCGGCGGTGCGCCTGCCCGATACCATGGCGGGTATGGACATGGATGCGTTCCCGCGGGTAGATGCGGATGCACTCGAGATGGCGCTTGCCACTGTGCAAGAAACTATGGAAAGGATAGCGAGCCGCCGCAGTACTGCGATGATGTGCCTGCAGTCGCTCGCCATAAAGCTTTTCGAGGGTTACAAGTAATGAACGACACCGTAGCTTCGACGCTTGCGCGGGAACTGGAAATCCCGCATCTGGTAGCGAGGCTTCTCGTATCCAGAGGGATCCGTACCGCATCTGCGGCAAACCGGATTCTGGACGACGGCTGCGGTGCAGAACTTTCCCCCTGGCTCATGAAGGGCATGGAAGATGCAGTGAGCTGGATTCTTGCGGTGCGCGAGAAGAAAGGGAAGGTGTTTATTTTCGGGGACTACGACCTGGACGGCATGACCTCGGTGACGCTCCTTTCGAGGTGCTTCGCGCAGATAGGGATTGAGTCGGAGTGGAGGCTCCCGAACAGGTTCGGCGACGGCTACGGGCTTTCCATTGCCGCCGTGGAAGAAATGTACAATGCGGGTGCACGCAACCTGGTGACCGTGGATACGGGCATTACAGCGAATGTGGAAATCGCCCGCGCGAAGGAACTCGGGATGTCGGTGATGGTTATTGACCACCATCAGCCCTCGGGGGACGCGCTCCCTCCGTGCGACGTGCTGCTCGACCCGCACCAGCAGGGGGACATGTACCCGAATCCCGAACTCTGCGGGGTGGGGGTTTCGTACAAGTTTATATGCGCGCTGTTCGAACGGCTCGGGATGGAATCTCCCAGGAACTTGCTCGAACTTGTTGCCCTCGGGACGCTTGCCGACCTCGTGCAGATGACTCCCGAAAATCGCTTCTTTACCAAGACCGGACTTGCAAGACTCCAGAACAGCCAGTTGCCCGGAGTGCAGGCTCTGTATTCCTCGCTCATGAAACCGGGGAGCGCGGTCGGCGGCATCGACGTGATGTACAAGATTGCGCCGCTCCTGAACGCACCCGGCCGCATGGAAAAGCCGGACCCCGCGCTCAAGTTGCTCATGTGTACCGACGTGGCGAACGCTCCGGACCTGATGGCGGAACTGAAGGAATGGAACGCGCAGCGTAAGGCGAAGGAAGCGGAAATTACCGACATGGCGCTTACCCGCGTGAAGGAAATCTACGGCGACAAGATTCCAAAGGTGCTTGTGGTGGATGGCGCCGGCTGGCACGTGGGCGTTATCGGGATTGTATCTGCAAAGCTGGCGCAGGAATTTTGCCGCCCGACCGCGGTGCTCTCGATTGACGAGGGCATGGCGCACGCGAGTGCGCGCGCGGTCCCCGGTTTCAACTGGCACAAGGCGCTCTTTGAATGCCGCGACCTGTTTGAGCGCTGGGGCGGGCACGCGAACGCCGCGGGCTTCTCGCTCCCTGCCGGCAAGATTCCCGAACTGCGCGAACGCCTGGCCGCTTCTGCCGAAGAGCAGGGCTATACCGGCGAGGCGTTCGATACCAACGAGCCGCATGCCTACGATATCGACGTGGCGCTCGGCGAACTGATTGTGGAAGGCTCGCGCCACCGCATCGAGAAGACGGTGCTTGACTATTTTGACAAGATGGAACCGTTCGGGGGAAACTTCCCGTATCCCGTGTTCCGTGCCGAGGGCGTGACCGTCCATCGGGTGAAGGAACTCCGCGGCGGACACCTCCAAATGGAAATCTCGCAGGCGGGTAGCCCCTCGTTCTCGGCTATCGCGTTTGGGCTTCGCAAGTGCAAGCCTCTCCTGGGCGGTTCGCGCAAGGTCTCCATCGTGTTTGAACCCACGTGGAACTATTTCAATAACAAGAAAACTATCCAGCTTTGCGTAAAGGCCATCGAGTAGGCCGTATGCAGAAGTTGCTCCCTTACTTTTTTTCGTTTGTCGTAGTCGCTGCCTTGGCGATATTCCTCTTCTATTCCGGTTTCAGGGAGTTGTTCACGGTAGCCGTTCCGGAACCGCCTGTCGAAGAACAGCCTGCACCCGAGGAACCGAAGGCGTTTACCGGGCGCGTCGTGATGCCCGACAGCGAAAGCATTCTCGTGCTCGAGAACAGCGCGGATCGCGACATCAAAAAAGTGGCTACGTATTTTTCGGGCCGTGCGGCGGGACTCCACTGGCTTGCGCGCCCGTACTTCAAGAAGCACCGCGATGCGGAAGATGTCATCGTGGGCATCCGCATGACCATCGATTCGCTCGGGCGCATCACGTGCAACGAGATTGAGTACACGAACGCCGAAGACGAGAGCCTCAAGGACACCCTGCAGAGGCATATCGAGTATTACTGGCGGTATAGGAAAAGCGAGTACGGCACGACCGAAATCTGGCTCCCCATCCGTTTCCGCGCCGTTTATTAATTAAGAACTACCCCTTGAGAATCTTCAGCAGTTGTTCGGTGCGCTTCTCGATGAGGATGAACGCCTCGAACATGCGGGCCTCGCGCCACTTGGTCAGGTACTTCGCGCGCCATTCCGCGGCAACCTGGTCGGGAGCCTCGGGAGCGTCTTCGTTACGGTACCAAACTTCCTTCGTGATTTCGCGGATCATGTCGCCCATCTCGGCGGCAGGCTGCAGGCTTCCCTTGCACAGCAGCAGGGCGCGGAGGTTGTCGAGCAGCACTTCGTCGCTCGGGTTTTCCGAGTCGTCGCGGGCGCAGTCCCAGATTTCGCCGCGGTGGCGTTCCGTCCAGCCCATGAGGTGCTTCTCGGTGCGTTCGAGTTCACCCTTCGCGAGCTTTTCTTCCACGGCTTCGCGGGGGTAGTAGATGCTGTTCGGGTAAAATTCGATCATGGTCATTCCCAAGGTTAATGCCCGGGGCGGGACTTGAACCCGCACGAGGTTGCCCCCAAGGGATTTTAAGTCCCCAGTGTCTACCATTCCACCACCCGGGCAGGTGTGCCTGCCAAATATAGGAAATTTCGCCATTTTTCCGTTTGTTGTCCTTTTGTCAAGGCATTTTTCGGCAGAATCTTACAAAAAAGAACCATTCCGGGAAAAATTTGCTAGATTAAGGAACATGAAACACTTAGTGCTTATTTCCGCTGTCATGGCTCTTGCCATAAACGCCTTCTCTGCAGACGACAACGAGAAGGAATTCAAGGAACAGCTTGCCTCGCTCCGCGATAGCTACGCTTCCTCCATCAATATGGCTATGGAAGATGCCATGGAGGGCGACCCTGCCGGCTGGTTCAAGGCCCGCAACGAAGGTCTCGATGCCGACTGGGACGACCTGGAATTCGAACCGCCCACCCTTTCCCTGTTCTCTATCGAGGAAATTCCCTACGGTTTCAAGATTTCGGGCAGCAACCACGATTTCCAGCTCAATGCCGAGGTTTTCGTCTGGACCCGCAATACCGACATCCAGTACACGATTACCTACCTTGATGGCACGAACGAGGCCGCCAAGGCGATTGCGAAGGAAGTGTTCCAGAACGAGCGGTCCGACTACCCGTCCAAGTGCGCGAAGGGCGCCGTGACCTGCTACAACGGCAAGTCCACCTTCGGCGAACTGAAGAAAAAGGGCAAGAAAAAGAAGAAATAATCACTTTTTTCTTACGGGTAAATAAATTTTTACCCTTTTGCCGAAATTTTATATATATTAGAAAGAGCCCGGTCCCGTTTTGGCGCCGGGCTCCGGATTTTTGTACCCTGAAAATTCGTGAAATTGCTAACTTGTTGAGTGTCAATGGATTGTTGTTTTGTCGGAGTCTAGGAAATATGGTCAACTGTTCTAGAAAGCTCGGTTTTACCCTGGTTGAGGTCCTCGTGGTGGTCGCCATCATGGGCATTCTTTCCGGTATCGGGGTGGCTAGCCTGCGCAGTGCGGTTGCGAACAGCCGAATCAAGGACGCCGGTATCAACGTGACCGCCTTCATGCAGCGGGCGGCGAACGAGGCTACGCGGTTGAACGAGAAACTGGCAGTCAATGTTGAAAGCGGCAATAAGACGTTGAGGCTCTACAAGTGCAATGCTGTTGATGGTAACGGAATTTGTACCAATTTTGGTGATACGGTTGACGAGATGACTCTTGAATCGTCGAACGCTTTTGTTACGGATAAAAATTGTCCGGACTTGACTGGTGCCAAGACGACACCGGCGACCGTCGTGACTCTCGTTCCGAAAATAGGGGTATCCCCGATTCCAACGTCGTGTCTCATGGTGCGTTATGGTGGTACCGACCGTTATGCGGTTTCAATCAAGTCCCCGACAAAGTTCTCTATGTATTACGAGTTGAGTTATAATAGCGGCGCGGTCGGATCCTGGTTTGAACCGTAGGTGTGTTATGGATAAGTTAATAAAGAGCAAGAAAGGTTTCGGTATCACGGAGGTGCTTATCTCCGCGGTAGTTCTCGGTCTTTTGTACATGGCGATTCTCCACATGCAGACGGGCAACCGCGAGGCTTTGCTCCGTATCCGTGGGCGTGACGGCGCCATCGAGGTCGCACAGCAGGTCATCGATTCCCTGAACCGTATCGGCATCGCGTCCATTCCCGACCCGACGAGTCATGCGGAAGGGGACGAAGGTACGATTGACGAGGCCAATAATCTTGTCTTGGAGTTGCCTGCGATTTCTCGCACCTGGGATCGTGGAGAAAAGGTCGGTGGTGGATTCTCCACTATTGCTTATACTCCGACCTTGACGGTTTCTCCTACGACAGACTACACGGCGACAAACGAATCGAACCTAGAGACTGTTAGCCACGTCTATGCCAAGCAGGTGAACGTGCAGGTCTCCTGGCAGTTCAAGGGCTCCACGCAGTCCATAAACATGTCCACCGTGATACGCTAGGCCGTCTTGCCTGTAATCTGTGCCGGGATTTGCTCCCGGCCTTTCTTTTTTGTTTGCGAGCCCGTTCCATTTATTATACATTTACTTGCATACAGTAAAACAGGAGTTTCCAGATGGCCGGGAAATCTACCCTCTTTAGGACAGCTGTTGCGTTGGCGTTTTCTATTCTCGTAGCGACCCCCTGGGCTGCGGGCCTTTCGGACGAGCAGGAAGGTGCGTCCAGGGTCTATTGCGTCAAGAAGGTCCCTGTCGCCGAAGACGAGTACCTGGTCCAGCTTTCGCAACAGGGTGCCGGTTACGCTCCTGATAGCGATGAACAGTGCTTTGAATGGTGGTATTCCGCTGCTACAGTTTCTGCCTATTCCGCATTGCAGGAACTGTTCTCCGTAGATTTTCCTCCTGGCGAGATTATCCTCACGTCGGATCTGGAGTTTGGCGGCTACGACGACAACGGTGAAGTGTGCGTGTCCGGTGCCACCGCGTTCTATCCGTTCCTATTCGGCAGCAGTGGCAAGGTTTCTCTGACGAGTGCTGGCGATTCCGCATTTACGGTACGCGGGGTGTGTTACATTGGCGGAGCCTCCGAAGCAACCTTTGGCGGGAATCTTCTTACATCTATAAAGAACGTTAATTTTGAAAATCTTCGCCTGGAATCCCTAATCAGTGCGGGCCTATTAGGGTGGACCCAGAACGACGCTTCTGTCGACAGGGTCCGTATAGGTAATGCGGTCGTGAACGCTCCGATGGCCGGGGTCCTTGCCGCATCTATTAGGGACCTGTCGGTAAACGAATTTTACGGATATTCCATTGTGCTCAACGCGATACCCAAGTTGAACGATAACGAATCCTTTAGTACCCCAAACGCGAGCATCGGCAGTCTGGTGGGTTATGTCGAAAAGTTGGAAGTCGTATCGGCAAAGCTCCAGGATGTCTATATTACGTATAGTCCCTCGGTGGGAACCTCTTATCTCGACAGTTCGCTCCCTGATAGGGATGCTTACGTGGGTGGAATCGTCGGGCATGTCACTACCCAGGTCAAGTTGCATCAGGTCGGCCTCGAAAATATGGTGCTTACGGACTATGCGGATGGTGACGGTATAAACTACGTGGGCGGTCTCATCGGCAAGGTGGATGAGTGCGATTGGTTCTATGTGGAAAGGACGTACACCGCCTTGGCCGATATCATCTGCAACTCTGGCAATTGCGTACAGGGCTTTGGTGCTGGGTACATCAGGTTTGTCGAAGATCCTGGTGTAGTGTCCGCTAGGGCCAACTTCCATTATTCTGCGAACGAGCAGGACGTGACCCGCTATTTTGCCGGCATGGTCGTGGGGGACTATTTGAACAGTTACGGGATAGAGAACACTACCATTACGGATGAGTTCAACAAGGCCGGCACCATGCCTTTCTATTCCGAGGAACTCGTGGGCGACGAATATGAAAATGTGAGGCGCGATGACCCTGTTGCTCTGGGCAATTACCGCAATGCGATGGGGCGTATTAGCGCGACGGAAAATTTTGTCGAGGAATCCTATACGTTTGATGACCCGGAACTGGGAAACTTGCCGAATGGTGTGCTGGATACTACATACATGAAGTCGGCGAAGTTCATCGATATCCTGGACAATATCGGTGGAGTCCTGACGAGCGGGGACGTCCCGTGGAAATATGACGACACGCACCAGACTCTCTATTTCGATGTTGACTGGAACCGCTCCGACGAGGTGGTTGATTTGAACGTACACAGGATTGTGTTCATGCTTGACTGCATCGAGTCGGGATGCCTTACCGAAAGCGAGGAGCGCATGCTTGGACAGTTTAATAATTACCGGATGGGTACTAACGAGTTCGAGTTCGTGACGGATGAATCTGGAGCAATCACGAATACGGCGTGGCTCGAATTTGCGGCTAGTCTAGAACAGCCGAATGCTGACCGCGACCCTGTTCATTGGGAAAGTTCGAACGACAACGGTCCGTACAAGAGGTTCTCTGCGGACGAGGCGTACGACGACGATTACACCTTTAAGCTTATGCCGGGCGAGGCGCAGGAGGAAACGACCGAAGAGATTGCCTATGCGTTCTTCGGGAAGGGAATCGATTACGACCAGACCATCGTAGAACTCATCAGTTACGATGGCGAAACAGTCAAGAATAAGGGCTCGCAAATCGACATGATGAGCTACTCCGGCGGAAGCCAGCCCATTTCGCTCCGGGCGGGCAAGGTGATGCAGATTTTCTCGCGCAACCCCGTGACAACGGACGGCAGCGATTTCAAGGGCTGGAAGGTCCGCGCCGAGATGACGTTTACAACCAACGAAACTGAACTGAAGAAGATTGCTTTTGCGGGTATGGACATTCCCGTGGATGGCGATGGATACTTTAGCTTGGGCGAGAACTGGGAATCGCTTAATGCCCGGTTTGAAAAGGCTTTGGGTGAGAATGCCAATGCCCTTACAGAAAGTCGTTCGATTGCGCTTGCCATATTCCCCGCGGGCTTCGAGGATATAAACGGCGTGGAAGACGATGGCGAGAAACAGGAAGAAGTCGAGGTTGTCTACCCGGCGCTGTTCTGGTCGGGAAATGCCATACAGCTAGCCGTAAAGACGGATGATTTCGTGAACGAGGAGGGAGCGCCCTTCGTGAGCGTGATGCTTGAGAACTTGAACGACGAACCGCTGCTGGATACCCTGATGGAATTCCCGAATGGCGGATGGCCCGAGGTGTTCACGTGGGAAAAGTACCCGCTTGCCGCGGGCATGTACCATGTAGTCGCAAAGATATACAACGGGGAAGGCGATAATCCGGACGTGCGCGAATGGACTTTCGAGGTGAAAGACGTAATCGAGAACGATTGTGGCGACTGCTGGCAGATGGTTGCGCTTTCGAATGTCGATTTCGAGAAATACGAGTGGAATGACAATGAGGTGTTCTACTGGTGGGACGAATTCGCTATTTATGGCAAGTACTGGCAGTACAAGGAGTTTACGAAGAAGGACTCCCCGGAACACGTGAGGGGGTATTGGTATCACTCGCTTGAAGGCCGTCCGCTTGTTCTTAAGGACGAAATGTTTACCGGCCAGGCCGTGTGGCATCTTGATAGCGTGAACAGCGGCTGGAACATGGTGGCCAACCCCTATGGCTGGAAGATGAAGATTGGCGTTGCTGGCCAGGAAAATCGGGATGAAAAGCCTGAGTTGGAATTCTGGCGCTGGAACAAGCAAACCGGTCAGTACGACCCGCCTGAAGCTGTGGAGGAACTTGAGCCTTACGAGGCTGTGTGGGTAAAACTCAATCGCGGTCCGGAGATGGATTGGAGTCTTCCGGCAACGCCGGCCTTTGTTGATTTCGTGAACGAGGATGGCGAAATAGTTCATGTGAAGTCGCTCAACAAGAAGGGCGTGCTTGCGAAGGCGGCCGGCGCCGACGGCTGGGCGTTGCAGGTGGAACTCTCCGACGCAAGCGGCAAGATGGACAGCTGGAACATGCTCGGCGCGGGCAAGGCTGCGTGGGATTCCGAAGAACCGCCTGCCGGCATGGGCAACCGCGTGAACCTCAGCATCGTGGATGCGGGCAGGCGCCTGGCAAAGAGCGTGAAGGCTTTGGGCGAAGACGCATACGAATGGAACGTGGAACTTTCGGCGACAAGCGCGCGTGTGGGTTACCTGAAGTTTGCGGGTATCGACGGAATTCTCGCGAGCGGGCTTCGCGTGTTCGTGACGGTCGATGGCGTGACTACCGAAATGCACGATGGTGAAAAATTGCAGGTGATGCTTTCCACGACGGCGAAGTCCGCGAACATCCGTGTGGCGAAGTCTGCAAGGAAGGTTGTCGCGAGCACGTTGCAGGGCTTGCGCATCTCGCAGAATGCCGGAATCTTGCAGGTTCTCTTTGACGCATCTGCAGGCCTGAACGGAGCCAGGTCGCGGGTCGATGTTGTCGATACGAAAGGATCCGTTGTCGCTACTGTGGATTTCAAGGCGGTCGAAGGTTCGAACAGGCTTTCGCTGGAAATCCCGTGCGGCGGTCTCCACGTTGTCCGCGTTGTCTCCGGTAGCCAAGTCGCCTTGCAGAAAGTCTTGCTCAAGTAGCGGTTTTTCTACATTTGGGCCACGATGGCAGAGAATTCCCCGAACACAGGTGCGAAAAAGCCGGATTACTTTCCGGCGATTGATGGCCTGCGCCTTCTCGCGAGCATAAACATTGTGATGCTCCATCTGGGGAGCTCGAACGCGCTCGCCTACATGGCGAACAACACCTGGCTCATGCCCGTCTTTACCGCCCCGGCATTTGCGGCAGGCATATTCTACGTGTTCGCGGGGTTCCTCTTTGCAAGCAAGTTCAGCGACCCGGAACGCCGCATACCGGTAATCCCGTTCATGTTCGCCCGCATAGCGAAGCTATACCGGCTCCACTTCTTCATGACCCTCCTCATGTTCGTGGTGCTCGTGTTCAAGTTCAGCGGCTACACGCACTTGCCCGGCCCAGGCGAAATCGTCGATTGCGCCTCGGCGGGGCTCGCGAAGATGTTCCACCCCTGGCGCAGCCTGCTCCTGCATCTTTCGCTTACGTGGTCCATCGTTCCCGACCTGGGCATGAAACTCAATGAACCCAGCTGGTCGCTCACGAGTTTCTTCATGTGCTATGCCATCACGCCGTGGTTCAGCCGCTGGCTCTTTAGGCAGAATCGCCGCACCCTCTGGATCCTCTTCTTTGCGGTGTTCGTCCCGGGTATCGCGTGGGCAGTGTTCTTCGGGCTTTCGGGCAACCTCTGGTTCGACAGTTACGATGAAAAGTACAGGTTCTTCCACATGTTCGCCCCCGTGCGCGTGTTCGAGTACATCTTCGGCATGGTCATCTTCCGCCTGTACAAGGAAGGCTTCTTCGAGTTCCTCAAGAAGGACTACGTGAGCGGAATCGTTCAGGCATTGCTCCTTGCCGCCCTTTACGGGAGCCTGTTCCTCATGTCGCCCTCGTTCAATCCCGGCGTAAACTACTTTATCCACCATAGCGTCGCCGTGTTCATCTACGGGCTGTTCGTGCTCTCGCTCCTTTCGGGCAAGGGATTCATGGCGTGGTTCTTCTGCATCGGCATTGTGCGCAAGGTGGGCCGCGCGAGTTTCTACCCTTACCTAATCCACCTGCCGCTCATCACGATTGCTTGGGGTATATGCAACCTGAACACTCCCAAGAACACGCTCCTCTTTATGCTGTTCGTCTACACGGTGAGCACGCTCTACATGGAGTTCAAGGTCTGGAACAAGAAGCGCAAGAAGCGCCTTGAGCAGGCAAGATAGTTCTGCTCCGGTGTGCTCCCGCTCACACCTCTCTGCAAAGGTTTAAAAATCTTTACTGTGTTTGCCGATTTTTGCGAAAAATCGGAACTTTTTGTCGCCCAGTGCAAGTTATTTATTACATGATTGGGGTGGCGGTTTTTGTTCAATCAAATTATATTTTAGATGGGTGGGAATAACAACAAAAAAAGAGGATGTTGATGAAAAACTTCTTTAAAGCAACAGTGTGCGTGGCCGCCCTGGCCGCAACTTCTGCCATGGCGGGCTCGTTCCCGTTCCCGCAGAACATGAAGAGCCCTCACGGCTACACGATCCCGTTCGCGGATACCCAGGTCATCAAGGACCACTTCAATCTGTGGAAGCAGGCCTGGTACCAGGATAAGGGCGATGGAAGTGCCTGGGTGCTTGCTCCCGAAGGTACCTGCTCTACGGTTTCTGAAGCTATTGCCTACGGTATGTTGATTACCGTGTACATGGACGAACAGAGCATGTTCGACAAGCTTTTCAAAACCTGGAAAAATAATGCCGTGAATGGAAATGGCGGTATGAACTGGCGTATCGGTTGTAGTGGCGGGACTGGTTCTGCATCTGACGCGGACTTCGACGCTGCTCTCGCTCTTGTCATGGCGTCCAAGCAGTGGGGCGGGAGTTACCTCAGCGAAGCCAATTCGCTCATTACCTGGATTGCTTCGAACGATATCAACAACAATCAGATTAAGCCGGGTAACGCCTGGAACGACGCTTTCAACCCGAGCTATGCGACTACTGCGAACTTCGCCCTGTTCCAGAAGGTTGCTGGCGGTTCCTGGAATAACGTGATTTCTCAAGCCTATACCGACCTGAACGCTTGCCAGAACAGTAAGTCCGGCCTCGTGCCTGACTGGTGCTCTTGGGGAGACCATAAGCCGACCAAAACAAGTGCATCTGTTGCGCAGGACGAAGATCCGGGCTTCTTCGACGATGCTGCCCGTACTCCGTGGCGCATGGCTTGGGCTTACTACTGGTACGGTGATACCAAGGCACAGGCCTTCAACAAGAAGATTAACGACTGGATGATTCCGACTGCCCGTACGGCTAGCGGCATCAACTCCGGCTATTTTGTAAGCGGTCAGGCAGTGACCTCCGAAAAGCGCAACTTCGTCTCTTCTACCTTCTCGGGTGGTATGGGCATGGCTGCGTCTTCCTTTGACGACGCTGCTTCCAAGGACTTCATGGAATCGGTGTACAAGACACTTTCCAACCTGAAGAGCTGCAAAACTGCTAGCGGCTGTGGAGAAGGCAGCAATTCCGGTGAAAAGTACTACCCCTCCACTCTCAACATCCTCTACCTCCTCCTCATCACGGGTAACATGCCCAACTTCTACGACATGACGGGCTTTACCCAGTTCACTCCGGACCCGAGCCTCGCCAGCGGTGTTTCTACTGCCGAAGGCGTGCAGCAGGCTTCCAGGGATTCTACGGTCGGTGTTTCCGGATTCTGGAACTGGGGTGCATACCACGACAAGCTCGGTATCGGTACCGTGATGTCTCCGGATTCGGGTACGTCTCCGCTCTACAAGACCGGCTGCGAAATTACTGCAGAGGCCACCATGGAAATCGGTCCGGAACCGGAATGGACGCAGGCCAAGGCTGATGTGTGCAAGAATACTCCGGCTCAGTGCGAACTCAAGTACCCGAGCGCCGGTATCGCCATGTCGTTCCTCTCCAACGACAAGAAGGGCGTTAACCTCGATGCTTTGAAAGTCAAGTATGTCCGTGTGACCGCCAAGACCAAGGGCCCCATCCGTATGGCAATCCTCAACGAGGCAACTGCCGAAGCGGGGGCTGAACCTGGCATTTATGTGGATCCTACGGACGATTACACGGCCGTGACTTACGACCTTACTCCGGACCAGTTCGGTTTCAAGGGTACCAACAGCCAGTCTATCGATATTCTTGACTGGGTCAATGTTTCCACCGCTCCCTCGGGTGAAGATATCATCAAGGTGGTCAAGGGCCTCAAGTGGGAAGTCAAGGACGCCAAGGGCGGTTTCGGCTCTGTCTCCATCAAGGCGATTGAATTCCTCGATGCCAATAAGCAGGTGATTGACCCGGTGAAGATTACCGGTATTACGGTTCCTGCCACCCAATGCGGCTCGGGTACGGATGCATTCGTGTTCCGTTCTCTCGCCCCGAGCGCGAAGGTCATCGCTTCTGGTTCCCAGATCCAGGTGCTTGGCGCCAAGGTCGGTTCCGACTACGCCGTGTTCAACATGCAGGGCAAGGTCGTGAAGGCCGGCAAGATTTCCGGTGCAACGCAGGGCATCTCTGTCGCCAACAGGGGCACGTTCCTCGTGCGCGTCGACGGCAAGATCCACTCCGTGACCGTGAAGTAATTCACTAGCAGACTCTTTTAAGAGAACCGTGGCCCGCAAGGCTGCGGTTTTTTTTTGTGGTGTGAGTGCGCTGTTTTTTGTATATTCTTCGTGCGGGGTTGCTGCCCCAGGTATTTTTAGGAGTTTAGAATGGATATTGGTGCACTTCATTTTCAGAATCCCGAAGCCTTCTGGCTGCTCGTTTTTGTTCCTGTACTTATAGCCCTGTACGTATATCGCCAGCGCAAACGCAAGAGTACCATCAAGTTTCCTGCCCTTTCCATAGCGAAGCGGGCTGTTCCGAGCCGTCGTGTGCGTCTGCGCCACATTGTGCCCGTGTTGCGCCTTGCGGCCCTCTGCTGCTTCGTGGTGGCGCTTGCCCGCCCGCAGAATGCGATGGAGGTGGAATACACGAATACAGATGGTGTGGATATCATGCTCGCGCTCGACGTTTCGGGTTCCATGGGCACGCTCGACATGCTGACCCGCGCGGAGCAGGCGAAACTCGGGGTGATGAACGCCGAACGCATCCTCAATTCCGGTGAATACTGGAAGTATAGCCGTATGGGTTACGCGCAGGGGGTGATTGCGGACTTTATCCAGAAGCGCCACAGCGACCGTATTGGGCTTTCTGCCTTCGGTAGCCGTGCCGTGACGCAGTGCCCGCTCACGCTTGATTACGGGAGCCTGCTCGAGATATTGAAGGCAACGGACGAGCTTGCGAAGGATTCCATCATCGCGGGTCGCACGGCGATTGGCGATGGCCTGATGAACGCGCTTGCACGCCTGCAGAAGTCCGAGGCAAAATCGAAGGTGGTGGTGCTCCTGACTGACGGGCGCGACAATGCGAGCGTGATTTCGCCGGTCCGTGCCGCAGATGTGGCGCAGTCGCTGGGTGTGAAGGTCTATACCGTGGGCGTAGGCAAGAGGAGGGGCAAGATTCTCGCCTTCCAGCAGAACCCTTGGACGGGCGAAATCTCGTGGGGCGAACGCGACATCACTCCCGAAGAGGAGGTAGACGAATCAACCCTCAAGGAAGTCGCCGCAAAGACGGGTGGCAAGTTCTACCGCGCCGAGAACAAGGAACAGCTCGAGGAAATCTACTCGGAAATTGACCAGCTCGAGAAGACCGAAATCGAGACGGTCGCCTACGCACGGTATGCCGAGAAGTTCTACCCGTGGCTCCTGGCGGGCGCCTTCCTGATTCTGCTGGAGTTGCTGCTCGCGAATACGCGCTTCGTGCGCATCCCGTAGTTACAGCGGTGTGGCGGGCTTGATGCAGTTGCTTTCGGCCTTGTCCAGGAACGTGTCTATTGTGCGAGTCTCGGATGTGCCGTATTCTGACCAGTGTATGCTGAACGTGATGGGCCACGGACCCTGCAGGAGTTCCGTACTCGATGCGCTTGCTGCAATCAGCTTGTTTGCAAATGCCTCGATTTCTGCGAATTCGCTGCATTCGGTAACAATCGCGAAGGTCGCCTTGCCGTAGCGGGCGATAAACGTGCCGCGCTGGACGCTCTGCTCGCGCAGGAATGTCGCAAGTTTCTGGAGGGCGACCACGCAGGCCTTCTTGCCGTGCTTCTTTTTCCTTGCCTTGAAATTGTCTATCTCTATCTTGAGAAGGAATAGCCTCTTGGCCGGGTCCTGGCTCTGCGTGATGGATTCCAGGTACGACGACAGCTTGTTTGTGTTGTTGAGCCTTGTTGTTAGGTCTACGGTAATATGCTGTCGGGTGCGGTACATGTGGATAAACAGGGTAACGAGGACGAATACCGTTGAGGTTATGGGGAGCTCGTAGAATTTCGCCTGCAGGATCAGGGTGAGTAGCGGGATGAGCATGACGATAGCGATTATGTAGAAACACCGCCTATGGAGCTTGTTGGTGCATTTGCTTGCCTTTTTTAGGCAGAGTCCGGATGCCGCTGCAATGTAGAGGATGGAAAGCATGTTCAGCAAGGCCCATAGGTAGGGATTCATGTCGGTTGGTCCATCCGTCAGGTGCATCAGCGCGTCGACGAGGGCGATTGCGCTGACGATGACGCTCGGGCCTATGATGGGGATGAGCCACTTGCGCAACGTGTAGGTATTTGCCGATGTCGAGTAGAAAACGGAAAGGAACCAGCAGCAGCCCATGCAGATACAGGCGATGATCTTGAAACTATTGATAAGCCTGATAATGGGAATGTTTGATTCGGGAACGAGTAGCCCGAGCGAGTTCATCACGCTGAATAGGATGGATGTTTCTACAAGGCACTGGAATGCGCGTGCCGATTTCTCCAGGACAGCACGTTCCCTGTTGCCGTACCATATCATCAGGTACACGATAACGCTGATAACGTCGATTTCGATTCTAAAAGCGTCTATTCCCATAATCACTACCCGATAAGTAAAATATATCTTTTGCTTAACAATAATAACAATTTATTCGAAAAAAGCATTTTTTTGTGATTATTGGGCAAAATAATGCAAAAAACGGGGCAAAAAAGGCTGTTTTTTGTATATTCAGGGTGTCGCGGGACGCGTGCCCGCAGTTTTCCGATTCCGGAGGATTTGATGCGTTTTGCTGAACCGAACTTCTTGTGGTGCCTGTTTACGCTCCCGCTATTTGCGCTGCTGTTCTACTATGCCTACCGCCGTCGCAAGAAACTTGCCGCAAGGTTTGTCTCGCTTTCGATGCTCCCGAAACTCTCGACGAGCGTATCGCCGTGGCGCAGGCTCGTGAAGGTTTTCTTGCTCCTGCTGGCGCTTGCCTTCCTGTTTGTCGCGCTTGCCCGCCCGCAGTGGGGCCGCAAGATGGAGCATATAGAGCGCAGGGGCCTGGACCTTGTGCTGTTGCAGGATATATCCCTCTCGATGCTGGCCGAGGACGTGAAGCCGAACCGCCTGGTGCGCAGTCGCCACGAGATTTCGTCGTTCCTGGAAAGTCTCTCGGGTGACCGCGTGGGTCTGGTCGCGTTCAGCGGCGAGGCGCAGGTGATGGTGCCGCTCACGCTTGACTATGGAACTGTGCAGATGATGCTCCGGGAGCTGAATCCGGGCTGGCTCATGCCGGGCACGAACCTGGAAAACGCCATCCGCAAGGGGATGAGCCTGTTCAGGAATTCCGGTGGCGCGGGCAAGTATTCCGTGATGATATTGATGAGCGATGGCGAGGAACTCGAGGATGCCGCCGTGAATGCCGCGAAGGAAGCGGCAGAGATGGGTATCAAGATTTATACCATCGGTATCGGCAGTCGCGAGGGCGTGCCCATACCGGTGAAGTCGCGTAACGGCGATGTCGCCTACAAGAAGGATGTGCAGGGGAATATCGTGACGACGCGCCTTGAGGAAGGAACGCTACAGGAAATCGCGAGCGTGACCGGGGCATTGTACTTCTATGCGAGCCCGGGCGAGTTTCAGCTGCAGAAGGTGTTGACCGAGATTGCGGGCATGGAGAAGAAGGAACAGGCATCCGACCGCATGGAAAACTATCAGGACCGCTACCAGATTTTCCTCGGGCTTGCCGCCCTCCTGTTCCTGATAGAGGCTGTCGTGTCGGAGCGCGGCCGCCACCGCAAGCAACTCGCCGGCCGTTTCAGCTAAGGGCCTGTGGCGACGCTCTCTCTTATTTATGTTGGCTTCGGACGTGACTCGCGCGGTCTTTTGTAAAACTTAAAACCAAAGGGGCGGCACACCACGAGCCGTTCCTTGGTTCGTGAGCCGTAGGCGACTCGTATTAACGAGTCGTCGCAGGCGAAAGTGAGTGAGGAACCGTAGGTTTCAAAACCTGAAACGACGAACGAACGGTCTCGTAAAACTTAAAACCAAAGGGGTGGCACACCACGAGCCGTTCCTTGGTTCGTGAGCCGTAGGCGACTCGTATTAACGAGTCGTCGCAGGCGAAAGTGAGTGAGGAACCGTAGGTTTCAAAACCTGAAACGACGAACGAACGGTCTTGTAAAACTTAAAACCAAAGGGGCGGCACACCACGTGCCGTCCCTTGGTTTTAAGGAGAATAGAGAAAAGCCCTTCGGGTGGATTTGTCTCTCTTGGAGACGGGCGGCTCGCGTTTGCGACACCGAGTTGATATCCACCGGAGGGGCTCAATAAGTAATATAACGCCTTTTTTCAAAAAAGGGCGGGTCGGCGCGAAAATCAATACTCCAACTTGGAAGATGCCGGCTTTTTGTAATTCGCCGTGGGAAAAAGGTTTTGGGGTATAAAAAACATGCGGGAGGGGCCCCAGCTCAGAGTTGCGAAGGCCGCACGGGCCCCTCCCTGCACCCTCCCCATCCTTGGCCGACGCTGCTACGGGTATTAGATGTTTATTGCTGATATGAAAATTCTTTTGACTTTGGGAAAAACTATATTATAAGCAATGCGAAAAGTTTATAGTTCATTGTTTGGCCTGGTGAGTGGGGTCGCCTGCATTGTGGCGTGCTCCTCGGCACCGGAACCGTCCGCCGAACCCGTGGCGCAGCCCGCGCCCGCCCCGGCCGTGGAATCAGCACCCGTGCAAGCGGCCGCCGCACCTGCGGATACTGCGAAGGGTCCTGCGTTGCCGGCATCCTACAAGGATATTGTCTACCCGGAATACAAGTACGTGGCGCCCTACCCGAAGGACTACCGCGTAGAAATTGCCGAAGGCATTTCCGGTTACATCGTTGCCGATTCTAGCCTCCCGCTGGTGAACCTCTCCGTGTATTTCGATAATCCGGAAGTCGCTTCGACCATCAAGGATGCTGCCGCCTCCGGGATGGTAGGCGCCATGTTCCGCCGTGGTGGCAGTACGCACATATCGGCGCACGCCCTTGACGATACGCTCGAGTTTATCAGTGCGGGCCTTTCTACAAGCTCCGGTACCTGGATTTCCAGTTTCTCGATAGATTGCCTTTCGAAGGACTTCGCTTCCATGCTGGATATGGCGGGGAAGGTGATTTCTTCTCCCGCATTCGACGCGAAGCAGCTTGAAATCGTGAAGACGAACTACGTGACCTCCCACGAACAGCGTTACGACACTCCTGCGAAGGTGCTTTCGGCCTTGAGGACCAAGGTCAACTATGCCCCGAACCCGAGGCTGTGGGACCCCACTCTCGAAGAATACAAGAAGGTTTCCGTCAATGACATGAAGCGCCTTTCGGTATCTACCTTCGCGTCCAAGCACATCGTGTTCGCGCTGTCGGGTGACGTGAAACGCGACTCCGCGGTTGCCATGCTCAAGGAATTCTTCGCGACGCTTCGCAAGTCGGCCGATGCGAAGGCGAAGCCTTCTCCCTATAGCGCCCCGCAGCCGCTCGTGTTCCTGAACAAGCCGGGCACCTACGTGGTGGACAAGGATATCACGCAGGCGAATATCTCGATGAACCAGCCCTTCGTGAAGCGCCCGCATGCAGATTACTACCCGACGGCTGTCGCGAACTTCATTCTCGGTGGCGGCAGTTTTGCCTCGCGCCTCATGACGCGCGTGCGTAGCGACGAGGGCCTTGCCTACCACATCAGCAGCCGTGCGGGCAACGACTACCGCGATACGGCGATGATTTCGATCAGCCTGCAGACGAAGGTGGAATCCGCCGCGTTCGCGCTGAAGCTCGTGTTCGAGGAAATCGAGAAACTTGCGAAGGATGGCCCCACGGAAGAGGAACTCGCGATGGCGAAGAAGACTCTCGTGGAAAGCCTTCCCGGCCTGTTCGATTCCCCGTCATCGACGGCGGCAATTTTTGCGGGCGATGAACTGCTGGGCAAGAGTCCGGACCATTACCTCGACTACGTGAAGGAAATCAATGCCGTGACTGCCGAGCAGGTGAAGGCGATGATTGCGAAGTACTACGCCAAGGACAAGATGACGATATCCGTAGTGGGCCCGGTCGCAAAGCTCGAGGCCCTGAAGCCCTTTACGGTTGTCCCGCTAGACAGTCTCGATATCAGGTAGTCTATGTTCAGGGTCGTTTCGGAATATCTTTCCCGTTTGACTGTCGCGACACTGCTCGTGATGCTTGCAGGCGTATGCTCCCATGCTGCGGGTTCCGACAACATGCTCGGGGCGGATTCGGTTGTCCGCAACAGACTCCTGAAACAGCTCGGTAACGAGGACGACTTGCGCTCGCTCTGCTCCGGTCTCAAGACTTGCCTCAACATCGACTATCCCGGTTGTTCCGCCGGCGATAAGCACCCCTGGCCGCATCTCAAGTACAACGAAGAATTCTGCGCGCCGTACCACGAGGTAACGAAGCGAGGGTTTGCCCCCACTCCGGGTGCACCGATGGTCCCCGAAGTCTATGCGAGGCTTGGCCGCAGGTACCGCGCCATCTACGAGAACAAGGGCACGCTCCCGCTGGGCCAGAACGTCATCAGCTATCTGTTCGACAACATGCCCTTTACGGCAGATCTCATCAATGCATACCTGAACACGAACTACACTCTCGAATATACGAGCAAGAACCGCAGGTATTTTAACGGCAGTAACGGCCGCAGCCTTTCGGGCGAGTTCTACTGGGCCCTGCAAGATAGCGCGGGGCAGAAGCTCGGCATGCGCAACCTCTTTTTCGGGTACGGGCACGCGAAGGTGCTTCGGTGGTCGCTGCACGGAACCGCAATTGCGTATCTCGACATGGACGAGATTTCGAAAAACGAAATCAGGTACAAGTTGACGGCCATCGTTTTCCCGGGCAATTCCGTGCTGAATTCCATCATGCAGATGCAGGTGTTCAAGAGCGTTGTGAACGACAAGATAGACCACATCGTGAAGGATATCAAGAAGGCTTCGGGCCGCTACTTCGGGGGTGACAAGGAACCCATGCTGAACAGTGCGAAACTCAAGTCGTTCGATAACGTGCAGTACGTGATAGATTTCGAGAACGTGGTGAACGGAGCCCCATGGAAACTGGGCGACTTCGAGAGGCTGAAGCGTGAACGCGAGAAGCAGAAACGCGAGAGCGTTCCCATAATATTTGAAGATACAAGGACTCAGGCAAAATGAGCGAAAAAGAGAAAGAAAGTCTGGAATCCCTCCTGGCGCGCGTGACTGACCGCCGCAAGGAACTGCTGACCTCCGTGGTGGACCGCCGCACGAGGCATTTTTGCATGGTGCTGGAAGACCTGTTCGACCCGCACAACATTTCTGCCGTTATCCGTACCGCGGAAGTGTTCGGCCTGCAGGACGTGCACATTATCGAGGAGGACAACGCCTACAGCGTGAACAAGTCTATCCTCAAGGGCAGCTACAAGTGGATGAGCCTGTACCTGTACAAGAAGCGCATGCTCTGCATGGAGAAGCTGCGCGCGAAGGGCTACAAGATTGCGGTCGCGAGCACCAACACCACGAATTCCGTGCTTGACCTGGATTTGAGCCAGCCTACGGCATTCTACCTCGGGAGCGAGTTCCACGGGAACCACCCCGATACGCTCGCGCATGCCGACTACGAGTTCAAGCTGCCGCAGTACGGCATTACCGAATCGATGAACGTCTCGGTCGCGGGTGGCGTGCTCATGACCTACCTCGACGTGTACATGCAGAAGGAAGGCCGCGAGAAGTTCCTGCTCCCGAAGGAGGAACGTGACGCGCTCCTTTACGACTGGCTCGACCGTCATGTGAACGGTATCGAGAACAATAGCCCGATTACGCACGTGGACGGGTAGTTTTTGCCCTGTTTGTGGCGATTCCGGCACATGTGCGTACAAAAATATGCTAGATTGAAAGATAAATGAAAAAGAATTCCGCTCTATACTTCTCCGTTGGCCTCGTTGTCCTCTTGGCTATCGTGATTCTTGTGTTCGGAATGTTCTTCTTGAACGAAAAGGATCCTCGCGAAACTTTCAATACATTCTATCTCCGCTTTACGCAGGTGAGTACGCTTGTGCTCGATGACCCCGTGAAGGTGAATGGCGTCAAGATGGGCAAGGTAGAGGACATTAGCCTTGCCGGCCACCGCGTGGTGGTGCGTATACGCCTCCGTACCGACGTGAAGATTCCGAAGGATTCCGAAATCCGCGTGCAGAACATCGGTATCATGGGTGAACGCCAGATTGGCATGATTCTCGGCGACGAGGAAGCCTATTTTGCCCCGGGCGATACCATCAACGGCCAGTTCGACGCCGGTATTGCCGAAGCGCTCGGCCTTGCGGGCGAGGTCTGCGACAGCACGAAGGTGCTTCTTGAATCCGTGAAGTCGGCCCTCAACGGCACGATTGCGAATCCCGATTTCCAGGAACGTTTCAGGACGCTTCTCACGAAGGCCGAAAACCTGGAAGACCGCCTGATGACCATGGTCAACACGACCGACCCGCAGTTGAAGAAGAGTCTCGCCAGCCTGAACGAGGTCATGGGCAAGGTAGACGCGCTTGTTGACGGCGTGAAGCCGCCTATTGACAATCTCTTTGCCAACGCCGATAAGACTATAGGCCATGCCGATGCGCTGGTTGGCCAGCTGGAAGGCGTAACCAAGCATCTCGACGACCTGATCGCGAAGGTGCAGTCCAAGGACAATACTGTGGGCATACTCCTTTCTGACAGGAAACTGCACGACGACCTGGTCAAGACGGTCCATTCGGCAGACAGCCTGTTCCGCGTGATTCTGCATGACGGTCTGGACGTGAACGTGGATATTTTCTGAGGAAACGATGATAGAGAAGGTTCTTACAGTCACGAATAAGCTCGGGATACACGCGAGGCCCGCCGGCATGATTGTCGACATTACCGGCCCCGCGAAGAGCGACGTGTTCATTATGTTCGAGGGCTCTAGGGCGAACGCCAAGAGCATCTTGAATGTGATGATGCTCGCTATCCCGATGGGTTCCGAAGTCCGCTTCGAGGTGGACGGCGAGGACGAGCAGGAAGTCGTGCAAAGGTTGGAAACGCTTTTCCATGACAATTTCAACGAAGAACCCGGCTGATACCGGCACGGAGAAGTCTTTCGGGACAAGGCCTGCACGTCAGGTCCTTGTGGGTATTCCCGCATCTCCCGGCCTCGTCATGGGCCGTGCGTTCCAGGTGGCGAGCCGCGAGATTACCGTCGTCGAGGAGGACATTCCCGAGTCGCGCGTGCAGGCGGAAGAACAGTTGTTCCGCAGGGCGGTGACCCGCACCTCCAAGGAAATTTCGCAGATCAAGGAAATTTCGGAGACGCGCACGGGCGTGCACGATAGCCTCATATTCTCGACGCACCTGATGATATTGCAGGACCCGGGCCTCATGAACGGTGTCCTGAAGATGATTCGCGAAGGCCACAAAAATGCCCGCTGGGCGGTGCACGTGGTGCTCGGGGACTACATCGACAAGTTCGAGAAAATCGATTCGCCCGCGATGCGCGACAAGGCGGCCGACCTGCGCGACCTGTACAACAGGCTCATGTCGACGATGGACGAGGCCGAACCGGCCTTGGAGGAAGTGTCTGGCGAGGACGGCGCGGTGATTGTCGCGCACGAGATTCTTCCGAGCTTCCTGATGGCGCTCAAGCCGGGCCAGGCCCGCGCGCTTTTGATGGATACCGGTGGCCGTACGAGCCACGTAGCGATTCTTGCGCGCTCCCTGCAGATACCGGCTGTGTCGGGCCTGCGCAACGTTGTCACGGCGGTAAAGCCCGACGACACGATTATCGTGGACGGCTCGGGCGGCCTTGTTATCGTAAACCCGAACGAGGACGACATCCGCAGGTTCCGTGAACGTGTGGAGGTGTTCGAACGCCAGCGCAGGGAACTGTTTACCATGCGCAGGCTTGAGCCGATGACCCGCGACGGCAAGTACATTACTTTACATGCAAACATAGAACTGCCTACCGAGGCGGAGAAGGTGATGGATTACGGCGCGACTGGCGTCGGGCTATACCGTTCCGAGTTCTTGTTCTTGCAGTACAGCGCCCCGACCGAGGAAGAACAGACTGAAGCCTACCGGCAGATACTCGAAACGATGGCACCTTGCCCGGTGACCATCCGTACGCTTGATGCGGGTGGCGATAAACTAGTTTCGGGCATTACCGCGACCAACGAGGCGAACCCCTTCATGGGCTGGCGCTCCATCCGCGTGTGCCTCGACCGCGAGGATATTTTCTGCACGCAGCTGAAGGCGCTCCTCAAGGCGAATACCAAGGGCAACTTGCGCATATTGCTCCCGATGATTTCGGGGCTCGAGGAACTGCGCCGTGCGAAGGCGTGCATTCGTCGCTGTTCCGAGGAACTGGAGGCAGAAGGAATCAAGAGCGCTACGGTGAAGGTGGGCATCATGATTGAAGTGCCTGCCGCGGTGGTACTTGTAGACCTGCTGGCGAAGGAGGCCGACTTCTTCAGCATCGGTACAAACGACCTTATCCAGTTTACGCTCGCCGTGGACCGCACGAACGAACTCATTACCGACATGTTCCAGCCGCACCACCCCGCGGTGCTGAACATGATTTACCATACGGTGAATGCTGCCCACAGGGAAGGCATCCCGGTTGCGGTCTGCGGAGAAATGGGTTCCGACCCGATGAGCGTCCTGTTGCTCGTGGGGCTTGGAGTCGATGAACTTTCCATGACGCCCTGGAGCGTGATGGCGACAAAGAAGATTATACGCTCGATAAACTTCGAGGACGTTCGCGAGAGTGCGCTTGCCGTGCTGCAGATGGACGACACGAACAGCGTGAACGGCTACATGTACAGGAAGTACGCGCAGACCATTACTGACCTCGGGATATCGAGCTTTATTGGCCAAGTTGGAAACGAGGTGCATGGTGATACTTAGTGGTTCGGTGTTCTTTCGCTGGTTCTTTCCTGTTCTATTGCTGATTGTCGCGTGCGAAGCTTCGGGTGAAAAAGGCGACGGCAAGGCGGACAGCGCGAATGTGGGCGAAGCCGCCGTAGCCGAGAACGATATCCCGCTGGACCCGTATGCCGCACTCGAGCAGATTCCTTCGGACGATTTCCATAACCGCGTAATCCGTGCCGACCGCGCGAAGCGTAGCATGGAAGATACTTCGCTTGCCCGCAATGTGCGCGACTATGCCCGCGCCGCGTATTATTACTACACCGAAAAGTGGGATAGCGCGTACACGACCTACGATTCCCTGAGGGGGCGCGACCCGAAACTGGAAGCGGAAGTAGTCTTGCGCATGGCGAAGGCGAAATCCCGGCAGGGCGATTTTGCTGGGATGCGTGCCGCCCTGAACCTGGGGGCAAAACTCTCGAAGAACGAGTCTTTCGCGCGCACGGCGGCAAGGCTCCGCGTGGAGGCGGCGCTTGCCGACTCGACGCTTTCGGAAAAAATGCAGGCGGATTCCCTGAAGGCTTTCCTCGAGAAGTTCCCGAAGGGCGACGATGCCGCCGCCCTCAAGTACCGCTACGCGTCTTACCTGGAACAGGACAAGCAGGAGAAGCAGGCGAAGCGCTACTACATGCAACTGCTTGCCACGTCGACCCCGTACAGGGATTCCGCATTTGCGGCAATCAGGCGGCTCCGCAAGGTTCAGGCCTTCCCGGAATCGCTCGCGGAGAAGGTCGCGTACGCGAAGATGGCCTGCGCGAAGGAAGAAGCGGGGGCATGCCTCGGGCTTCTCGATTCCATACGGATTCTTGATGAGGGCTTGGTGGCGGAACACCCGGAATCGGCGGTGGCGCCGTCCGGAGATTCGCTGCAGCAGAAGCTTTCCAGGAGCACGCTCGACCTGAGTACGCGCATTGTGCTGTGGAGCAAGCGTGGCGAGGCGCTCAAGGCGGTGGGCCGCAGTGACGAGGCGATTGCGCAGTACAAGTTCCTGGTGGATTCCGTGGAGGCTCGCCCCGTGTGGATACAGGCGGCGCTCCGCCTTCTCAGGAGTTTTGCCCCGAAGAACACGAAGGAAATCCGCAGGCTCGATTCCATGCTGCAGAGCGCTAACAAGTACAGCAAGGAAAATGCGAACAGCCTGTGGGTGAAGGGATTCGAGTACGAGCAGAAAGAAAATTACGACAGCGCTGTGGTGACCTTCGAGAAACTTGCCGACAGGCGGTTCGGAAACAACCAGAAACGCCAGTGGGCGAAGTTCCGCATCGGGTTCATCTACTTCAAGCAGGAACGTTTTGCCGATGCCGAGAAGGCGTTTATCGATGCCGCGAAGGAACCATTCCTGTGGAGCGGTAGCGGGGCGAGGTACTTCCTTGCCGAATCGTACATGAAGCAGAACAAGGATTCCCTTGCGCGCGAGGCGTTCCTCGACTGCATCCGCGATTTCCCGCTGGGCTACTACGCGCACCGTAGCCGCATGAAACTTGTGGAATACGAACTGCTCGAAAAGTTCGAGGTGCCGTACGCACGCGGCGTGCCCATGACTCCCGAGGCGACGCTTGCCTGGGTAAAGAACCTGCAGAAGGGAGCGAAGGACCCGACCTACACACCGGAACGCTACAACCGCATCAAGACGCTGTTCCAGTACGGGTTTAGCGACGAGGCCTTTGCCCTGTATGACGAGGCCCGCAAGAAGAACGCGAAGAGGCTTGACTTCCTTTACGAATACGGCAAGCTGTTCTATGACATGGGTGAGGTTGCCGCGGGCTACCGGCTCGCGCGCCAGTTCCAGGCGAATATCGACCGTCGCGTGCTTGCCGACGCCCCGATAGAAGTACTGCATTATCTGTTCCCGCTGCCCTACAAGGACCAGGTGAAGTTCCATTCCGGAACGCGCATCGACCCGTTTTTCGTTTATAGCGTGATGCGCCAGGAATCCATATTCGACTACCAGATTACCTCGCCTGCGGGCGCGTGCGGGCTGTTGCAGATTATGCCCGCGACGGGCAAGATGCTCGCGAAGCAGGAGTACATGGATTCCTTCGACCCGTCGCAGTTGTATAACCCGTATATGAATATCCGCCTCGGGATCCGTTACCTCGTGGATTTGAAGGCGCAGTACAAGGATGACTACATGTACGTGCTCGGAAACTACAATGCGGGCCCGAAACCCACGAAACGCTGGCAGGCTGCCGGGGAAGGCAAGAACTGGGACATCCGCGCCGAGGAAATCAGCTATTGGGAAACCCGCGACTACGTGAAACGCGTGATGGGCAATTACTGGATTTACCAGGAAATCTATGATAGTTCAGATTTTTGAATTATGAATTAGGAATTGGATAATGGGGCTTGAAACGGCTTTAAAGAACACGGAAAAGAACATTTTGCAAGAAAAATGTATGGATTTTTCTGTGAAAATAGTGAATTTGTATCAATCGCTTTGCAGCGATAGACATGAGTTTGTTATGTCAAAACAAATGCTTAAATGTGGCACTAGTATAGGTGCAAATGTACGAGAAGCGAAAAGAGCTCAGTCAAAACCTGATTTTTTATCAAAACTATCAATAGCATTAAAAGAAGCTGATGAAACACAGTATTGGCTTGAATTGATGAGTAAAACAGGATATATAAACGAAAATGATTTTAAGGGTTTGTTTTCAGATAGTGAGGAACTTGTAAAAATTTTAGTTTCTATTACAAAAACTATAAAATCACAGATTAAAACATCTAGAAATTCAAACTCCTAATTCCTAATTCCTAATTCCTAATTCCTAATTAACTATGCTCTTCCTGTTGCTCACAATTACTCCGGCATTCCTGTTCGCCTGCGGAAACATCCTCGAGAAGTCGGGTGTGTCTACGGTCGGCAAGCGCACCGGCGGAACGTCGCGCCCCTGGGAGTTTTTCAAGGGAGTCGTTACGAACAAGTTCTGGTGGCTGGGCATCTGCTGTTCGGGCCTTGCGACTCTCGGGTACTACATCGCGATGGCCCGCTACGACCTCTCGCAGGTGCAGCCGATGATGGTGCTGAATCCGGTCCTTACGGCACTCATGGGCTTTTGCATATTGAAGGAAGCGCTCACGAAGCGCATAGTGGTCGCCATCTGCTTTGTGGTGGCGGGACTCCTTTACTCGGTCGAAAGTCTGGGAGAATCGACCGCCGTGCAGAATATCGGGATGCTCTGGGCCTATGCGGGCGGCCTGTGCGCGGTGACACTCTTTGCTCACTTGTTTGTAAAAGACCGCGAGATGGTGGATTCGTTCATCATGGGTGTCGGCTTCGGCCTTTCTGCGGCATTCTACAAGAGCCTCGCGATGGACTTCGACCTTGACCATATCGAGATTTCCTCGGTAGCGAGCCTGTTGCTCGATTTCCGCACGCTGGGTTACATCGCGACATACGGCATAGCGTTCCTCTATTCGCAGATTTCCTTTTCGCGCGGTCGTGCGCTGTTCATTGTCCCGTTCAGTGCTGCCGTGGGGGCTGCTGTCCCTACGCTTGCGGGTGCCCTGGTGTTTTCCGAGGCCTTCCCCGTCGGGAAGATTGTCTCGGTGTCGCTCGTGCTTACCGGTGCCGCCCTTTTTGTGGTCCGTAGGCCCCGTCGCAAGTCCGGTCAATCTTCTGCCAATCCGTAATGCAAATCACACTTTCCGGTGTGAAGATGGTTTCCGGTAACTATTGGCTGGGTAATCCGCATCTTTATATTTTCGTTTTATATATATTCGGGATATGGTGTGTAGGCGTAAATCCCTTTTCCCCCTGGCTGTCGTTTCCGCGCTGGTGCTGTCGTGTTCCGATGATAGCGGTTCGGGTGCGTCGGTTGAAGTGCCCGCCAGTTCCGCGTCGGGCGAAGTTACAGTTCCGTATGTAGGCGGTTCCCCGGTGGTCGTGACGGAAATCGACCCGGTGAACATATCGTTCAAGGATCACGAGGGTGGCGATGCGGGATGGGTCGAGTTTTTTAACCCGGCGGAAACACCTGTGAACTTGTCTGGACTCTACTTGACCGATGACCTCTCGCAACCCAGGAAGTGGGCGTTCGGGAATGTGCCCGTGCCGGCGCAGGAATTCATGGTGTTGTACCTTTCGGGCAAGGACCTTCCCGACTACGAGGCCCCTCACGACTCGACGGACCTGATTGGGCCCGGCTGCTGGAAATGGACCGACGCGCAGAGCGAACCCGTGGCGGGCGAGAGCCGTGCGGACAATCTTCCGGGAAAATCGAAGGTGTGCTTTACCGAGAACGGCAGTCGTGCTTTCGGTAGCCGTATGCAGTTTGGCGAGAACGAGGAACTTGGCTGGACATCGATTGCCGTGTTCGTGGGGACGGGTTCCTCTTCGAAGGACGACGTGGTCGATATTTCCGCGGCGAACGAGATTCTCCTGACAGGGTACGTGACTGCGGGCCGTAAGCTTGCTTTCCGCCTGGCGCAACCCGATGTGGACGACTGGCTCGGGTGGGAAGCCGTTATCGAGGGTACGGGCGATTCAAATACCACGTATGCCATCGGGCTTCCGCAGGGAATGAAACTTCCGGATTTGCAGAATATATACGGTACGAGGTTCAGCCCCGAGTCGAACGAGATGAAGGAGGTGGATATGAAGGTGACCTCGTTTATCGCGCGCAACCGCGGGCACGAACCTCACGCGAATTTCAAGCTGCACCACAAGGGGGGGAGCCTCTACCTGATGAATGAGGATGGCGCGATTGTGGATTCCATCGCGTACCCCGCAATGCCTGTGGGCAAGACGTGGTCCTTCGGCGTATCGCCCGAGGGTGCGGCGACATACGGGTTTGCGGACCCGAGCCCTTACGGCGGCGCCTTCATGTCGGTCGTATATTCCGAACGCTCACCCGCAATTACGAACAAACTGCCTCCCTCGGGATTCTACAAGGAACCCTTCACCGTCGCTTTTGATGCGGACGCGCATGTGCGTTGCGTGCAGGGCGGTGCGCTGCCCGACGGGAATGCGCCCGAGGCTCAGTCACTGACGGTTTCTTCGACTACGGTCTTGCGCTGCGCCTCCTTCGTGCCGGGAATGTACCCGGGCGACGTGGAAACTCGCACCTACGTGTTCGAGGAACAGCCGACTATTGCCAGCGTGTTCATTACCGCAAACCCGCTCTCGCTCTTTGACCCGGATACGGGCCTCTACATGGACGGCCCCGATGCCCAGGAAAAGATTCCGCATTACGGTGCGAACTACTGGTCCGACCGCGAACTCCCCGTGACTGTCGAGCTGTTTGAGCCGGGAGTAAACTCGCCCGCATTCGCGAAGGACGCAGGCTTCCAGATTTTCGGGAACTACAGCAGGGCGAACGACAAGAAGTCTGTCGCCATCGTGTTCCGCGAAAAGTACGGAGACAAGCGCCTGGAATACCCGCTGTTCCCCGCGTTCCCGCAGCTGACGACGTTCAAGGGATTTATCCTTCGCGTAGGGAATTTCGGGCAGGACTACATTCACGACGACCTCGCGAGCTCGCTCTCCGAAGGCCTCGGCGTGGATTACCAGCGCAGCAGGCCCGCAATCGTCTTTTATAACGGCGAGTACTATGGAATCCAGAACATCCGCGAGCGTTCGAACCGCTACTACTTCGAGACGCACTACGGCTATGACCCGGACGAAATTGACTTGCTGAAGGCGGACAATTCGGTGAGCAGCGGGGAATCTTCGGATTACGTGGAACTTCTGGACTGGCTGGAATCGCACCCGCTCGATAGCGATGAAAACTACCGGTACGTGGCGACGAAAATCGACGTGGACAACTTCATAAACTACCAGCAGACGGAAATTTACGCGAACAACCGCGACTGGCCCTCGAACAACCTGAAAAAGTGGCGAGTGCGCAACCCGGCGACGCCCTGGAGATGGTTCCTGTACGACATGGATTTCGGCTTCGGTAACGACATGAGCGAATATACGAACAACATATTCGAGTTTGCCGCTGCCGAGGATGGCCCGGACTGGCCGAACGGACCGAAATCCACGTTTCTGTTCCGCAAGTTGCTGGAAAACAAGTCGTTCACGAACAAGTTTGTGAACCGCATGTCGACGCTCCTGGCCACGAACTTCGAAAAGACGCGTGTGCTTGCTCGCATCGATGCCATGATGGGCGAGATTTCTGCCGAAGTGGCGCGTGACCAGAAACGCTGGGGGCATAGCGCGAAATGGATGGATCAGGTTCTTGACGATATGAAGTATTTCGCGGAGAACCGCGAGTCCGAAATCCTTTTTGACATGCAGGAATTTTTTGCCTTGGGTGAGTTCGTTCCCGTGACGTTTGCGGCAAGCGGGAGCGGTCGCGTGCTTGTCGAGGGGCTCCCGCTCGACAGGCCCGCGGTAAAGGCGACATTCTTCAAGGGAACCCCAGTGATTGTTTCTGCGGAAGGGGTGAACGGCGGTGTATTTACCGGCTGGAGCGACGGCGTGACGGATGTGACGCGCACGATTATGCCTGGTGAAATCGACGCCCTGACGGCGAATTTCAAGTAGGCAGATTGGGCCTGAAAACACCTTGTTCAAAATGGTGTGATTTGGATAACATTTACTGCACTTAAGTGCAGTATTTTCCTTTGCTATTTCGGGCCTTTGTGTACATGTTTTGAAATGGTGCGTTCCTCGCAGTTCGTGAATTGCTAAATTTGTAAAATCATGAACTACAATACCAAGATTCTTTGCATTGGCGCGGGCTATGTTGGCGGCCCCACTATGACTGTTATTGCCGACAAGTGCCCCGACGTGAAGGTTACCGTAGTCGATATCAACCAGGCCCGAATCGATGCCTGGAACAGCGACAATCTCCCGATTTTTGAACCCGGCCTCGACGACGTGGTAAAGCGCGCCCGTGGCCGTAACCTCTTCTTCAGCACGGATATCCCGGCTGCGATTAAGGAAGCGGACATCATCTTCGTTTCCGTGAACACCCCGACCAAGACCTTCGGTCACGGTGCCGGTAAGGCATCCGACCTGCAGTACTGGGAAAAGACTGCGCGTAACATTCTGGAAATTGCCGACGAAGGCAAGATTATCGTCGAGAAGTCGACTCTCCCGGTGCGTACCGCCGCCGCGATGGAGCGCATCCTGAATTCTAACGACAAGGGCCTGCACTTCGAGGTGCTCAGCAACCCCGAATTCCTCGCCGAAGGTACCGCCATCAACGACCTGTTCGAACCGGACCGCGTGCTCATCGGTAGTCACCAGACGGAATCGGGTCTCGCCGCCTGCCAGAAGCTCGTGGACGTGTATGCCCACTGGGTGCCGCGTGACCGTATCCTCACGACGAACCTCTGGAGTTCCGAACTCACGAAGCTTACCGCGAACGCGTTCCTCGCGCAGCGCATCAGCTCCATCAACTCCATCAGCGCCCTCTGCGAAAAGACCGGCGCCGACGTGGACGAGGTCGCCTACGTGATGGGCAAGGACCGCCGCATCGGGCCCAAGTTCCTGAAGGCCTCCATCGGTTTCGGTGGCTCCTGCTTCAAGAAGGACATTTTGAACCTCGTGTACCTGTGTGGCTACTATGGACTGCCCGAAGTCGCCGCCTACTGGGAAAGCGTCGTGAAAATCAACGAGTGGCAGACCCACCGCGTGGTGGACCGCATGCTCGAGACCATGTTCAACACGATAGCAGGGAAGAAGATTGCCGTGTTCGGGTTTGCCTTCAAGGCGAACACCGGCGATACCCGCGAAAGCCCCGCGAACCTCGTGGTGCGCGATTTGCTCGCCGAACATGCACAGCCGGTCGTGACCGACCCGAAGGCAATCCCTGATGCGAAGCGCGACCTGAAGGACGTACTCGATCAGGTGCAGTTCGAGGAAGACCCGTACAAGGCTGCCGAGGGCGCACACGCCGTGGTGGTCTGCACCGAATGGAAGTGCTTTGCCGAACTTGACTGGAACCGCATCTACAAGGGCATGGCTAAGCCCGCATTTGTCTTTGATGGACGAAACATCCTGGATGCCGACGCCCTGAGGAAGATCGGCTTCGAGGTTTCGAGCATCGGTAAGGGCAAGGCGGAGTAAGGGTTTTGAAAATAGCAGTAGTTGGTACACGCGGTATTCCTGATATCATGGGTGGAATTGAAACCCATTGTCAGCAGTTGTATCCGCGGATTGTGGAACGAGGGGCGAGGGTTGTCGTTTTTGCGAGAAAGGCCTATACGCCTCAGAAGGACCCTTACGAATATAAGGGTGTGCAAGTGGTCCCGGTCTATGCTCCCAAGATTTCGGGTATTGAGACCATTGTCCATACGTTCCGGTGCTTCCTCAAGGTGGTCGCCTGGAAGCCGGACATTGTACATTTGCATGCCATTGGCCCTTCGTTTGTTGCACCCCTGTTCAGACTTTTCGGCTTGAAGGTGGTCTATACCCACCATGGTCAGGATTACAACCGGGCCAAGTGGGGCTTGCTAGCCAAGTCTATTCTTCGCTTGAGCGAATACGTAGGGACAAAGTTTTCTAATCGCGTTATTGTGATTTCGGACCTCCTGGAACGTTGGCTCCAGAAGAAATACCATTGCAACAAGACAGCCAGGATTAACAATGGTGTGACCTTGTTGCCGACGCTCTCCGAAGACAAGCGACAGCAGTGGCTCGGCAAGTACGGCCTTGTGGGCAAGCGTTATATCTTTGCGCTCGGGCGCTTTGTCAAGGAGAAGGGTTTTCACGACCTGATTGCCGCGTACAAGAAGATGGATCTTTCCGATGTGTCGCTTGTCATTGCTGGCGCCGAGGATTTTGAATCCGAGTACGTGAACAAGATGAAGGCCGATGCCATTGAGGTTGGGGCTATACTCCCCGGCTTTATTCATGGTGAAGAACTGCAGGTGCTTTTTGAAAACGCTTCTCTGTTCGTGATTCCGAGTTACCATGAAGGCCTGCCGATAGTGTTGCTTGAGGCTCTCGGCTACAACAGGAATGTGGTGGCGAGCGATATTCCCGCTAATATGGAAGTTCCCTTGCCCGAGGAATGCTTTTATGAACTGGGTGATGTCGATGAACTGGCGAAGAAAATGCGCCACTTCATGGAAAACCCGGTGAAGTGTGATTTCAGGCAGATTGTCAAGGAACATTATGACTGGGATAAAATTGCTGACCAGACAATGGACTTGTACAAGAGTCTGCTGAAATAGGATATAGAGGAAGTTGTTATGGGTTGCGCGAATTGTAATTGCGGCTCTAGTAAAATTCAGATGCCTACCGACGTGTCGGTGATTACGACGTATCGTTGCCAGATGCGCTGCAAGATGTGCAACATCTGGAAGAACCCGACCAAGAAGAGCGAAGAAATCCAGGCGAAGGACTTGGAAATTCTTCCGCAGCTCAAGTTTGCGAACGTAACCGGCGGCGAACCGTTTATCCGCCAGGATTTGGAAGACATTGTCGAAGTCCTTTTCACTAAGGCCCCGCGCATTGTGATTAGCACGAGCGGCTGGTGGGTGGACCGCGTGATCAAACTTGCCGAGCGCTTCCCGAATATCGGCATCCGCGTGAGTATCGAAGGCCTTGAAGGCACGAACAACTTCTTGCGTGGGCGCGACGATGGTTTTGAACGCGGCATGAAGACGCTCAAGACGCTCCATGAAATGGGCGTGAAGGATATCGGCTTTGGTCAGACGCTCAGCAACTGGAATAGTAACGACTTGATTCCGCTTTACGAACTTGCGCTCTCGATGAACTTTGAGTTTGCGACGGCGGCCTTCCACAACAGCTACTACTTCCACAAGGAAGACAACCAGATTAGCAACAAGGAAGAACTCTGCGAAAATATTGGCAAGTTGGTGAACCGTCTGCTTAAGGAGAACCACCCGAAGTCGTGGTTCCGTGCTTTCTTCAACCTGGGACTCATCAAGTATATTCAGGGCGGCAAGCGCATGCTCCCGTGCGAAGCGGGCTCCGTGAACTTCTTTACGGATCCGTGGGGCGAAGTTTACCCTTGCAACGGCCTGGAGCCGCGTTACTGGCAGGAGAGTATGGGCAACATCCACAATGCAAAGAACTTCGAGGAGATCTGGTTCAGCGAACAGGCGCAGAAGGTCCGCGAAAAGGTGCGCACCTGCCCCAAGAACTGCTGGATGGTGGGAACCGCCGCTCCGGTGATGAAAAAGTACATTGCGCACGTGGCCCCGTGGGTACTTACGGCGAAACTTAAGAGCCTGTTCGGCAAGGAAATCGACTGTTCCAAGTTCCCGACGTTCGATGTTGGCCAGGATCCGCGTCAGGGCGACCTGAGAATTGAAGGGTAACAGGTGCGCAATGCGTGTTGCCCTTGTTAATTATCGCTACTTCGTTTCGGGAGGGCCCGAACGGTACATGTTCAACATCAAGGAGGTGTTGGAACAACATGGGCACGAGGTCGTCCCTTTTAGCATAAAGAGTTCTAAGAACGAGCCGAGCCCACTTGAGGCCGAGTTCTTGGATACTGTTGACGACCAGACATATTTTGCACAGAGCAAAAAGACCTTGCGGGTTGTCTTGAAATCCTTCACGAGGATGTTTTATTCCTTCGAGGCGAAAAAGGTATTTGCTGCATTTTTAGACAAGCATAAGCCGGATTTGGTTTACATCATCCATTTCCATAATAAGATTTCGCCCAGCATTATTGATGCTGCTAAGTCTAGGAAGATTCCGGTAATCCATAGAATATCGGACTTCCAGTATATGTGCCCCAACGCCTTGTTCTATAACGAAAAGAAAGGTATATGCGAAGATTGTCTGAATGGACATTCGTTGACTTGCATAAAGAACAAGTGTGTTATGAATTCGCGTGTTTATTCGGCCATAAAGCTTGCGGCTAAAAAGTTGCACGATTTTTTGCATGTGACGAAAAAGGTGGACGCCTTTGTGGTGCCGTCTCTGTTTACTTTGCAGAAATTGAACCGGTATGGAATCCCGATGGAAAAACTCCACCATATTCCGACTTTCTTTAATTTAAAGCAAGATAATCCCGAAGTTACTTACGAACCGTATTTTCTGTTTGTGGGTCGCCTTGAAAAGCAGAAAGGGTTGATGACGCTCTTGAAGGCATTTGTTAAGACGCAGATTTCCCTAAAGATTATTGGATTCAGCAATGACGGGTATGAATATGAGTTAAAGGCTTTTCTTGCTGGGAAAGATCATCGAATTGAATTTTTGGGCCGTAAATCTTTTGAAGAAATCGAGCCCTACCTGAAATCTTGCCTATGTACGCTTGTACCCTCGGAATGGTATGACAATTTTCCAAATGTGATACTGGAAAGTTTCGCGTATAAAAAGGCTGTAGTTGCGACGGATATAGGCTCGTTGCCGGAATTGGTTGTCAATGGAGAAACGGGATGCCTGTTCAAGTATGGCGATGCCGATGACTTGGCGGACAAGACGGAGAAGATTCTAAAGGGTGAGATGAGCGCGGAGGAAATGGGTGCGAAGGCGTTTGCCGTATTGAAGGACAAGTATGTCCCCGATGCCCATTATGCTCAATTGATAGCCTTGTTCGAAGGGATGAAAAACTAATAGATTGGGGCAATTTGAGGCGAAACCATGGATGACTTGAAAGTTTCGGTAATTGTTCCTGTCTATAATGTTGAACGGTACCTAGACCGTTGTGTTGGGAGCATTGTTGGCCAAACATACAAGAACTTGGAAATCATTCTGGTCGATGACGGTTCTCCGGATAAAAGCCCCGAGATGTGCGATGTATGGGCGAAAAAGGATTCCCGCATAAAGGTAATCCACAAGAAGAATGGTGGCTTGGGCGATGCGCGTAACGCTGGCCTGGATGTAGCCTCGGGCGACTTGATTGGCTTTGTGGATAGTGACGACTGGTGTGAACCGACGATGTACGAAAAAATGATCGCCTCGTACAAAGAACACCGCATGCCCGTTGTGGTGTGCGATGTATGGGTTGATTGGGAAAACGGCTGGCCGTCGGAGAAGAAATGTTTCGGCGAAGGTTCTGTTTCTTGGAACCGGATAGAGGCTGCCGAAGCTTTTTGTGGTGAAGGCTTGCCCGCTTGGATGTGCAACAAGTTGTTTGAACGGCAGTTATGGAATGGTGTGAGGTTTACGTCCCAGCTATACGAAGACATCCCGGTAATGCGACGTTTTTTAACGAGTGTAAACGGAATATCTTTTACACGGACCTTGGAGTATCATTATATCCAACACCAGAACAGCATTGTGAATAGTTCCATGCAAGAAAAGCATCTGACGCTCCTTTCCGAAATGCTGAAGAACTTTGAATTTTCAAAAAAGATTTCAGAAAAGGGTGTAGTAGAGGCTCGGAAGGCGGTTGTATGGGAGGCGTACTACCTGCTGTATAAGATGATTGTACAGGGGGTCCTTGTAGAAAAACAGGGTGAAATGATAGGTATTATTAAGGAATATTGGGATGCGAAAAATAAGCCGAAATTTTCCAATGCCTTAGATTTGCTTATTGCCGAAAGAATTGCTTCTGGCAGGCGTTTTAGATATTTGATTGGAATGCATAATTTTTTGCAAAAATTATATTTTAGGTTGAAAAAGAAAAAATCTTGATGCGCTAGAACTATGTCTATTGCCTATGTAATCATTGCGGTGTTTTTTATCGGAATGCTTGTTGATTTCCGAAAAACGATTGCGATTCTAGCACCTCTACATCTTTTGCTTGCTCTAGTACCGTTTCAAAAAATGCCGGTGAGCACTTTTGAAATTGTGTCATTCATGGCACTAGGCTTTTATTTGGTGAGGAACCCGTTTTCGCAGTGGCCGAACTTGATAAAGAATCCGTTTTATATCGGTATTGTTTTGACTCTAATTTCCATTGTTGGAACGAATTATTTTATTGCTCCCCATTGGCCTACGTCTATACTTCGCTTTATCTCGGCTTTTATATATCCGATGATTCTCTGGAATTGCATCGATGAAAAACCAATTCTACAATTGGTGGTAAAGTCGATGACGGTTTTTGCCCTGACGATGGCTCTCTATATATTGATAGAAGTGACCATTGGCTCAAATCCGCTTATCCAGACGTTGCTTGCGAACAAGTGGGTGAACGAAGATCTTGTGATCGATTACCAGGAGATTCGCTTTGGGTTTAAACGGTGCCAGGGATTTTTGGCAACGCCTGCCGGTTCCGGACTGTTTTTAGGATTATTCGGTGTAACTCTTTACTGCGTTTCTGCTTGCTTGGAAGAAAAGCGAAAATATACAGCATTTCTTGTGGGTCTTTTCCTTTTTTGTACGGTGTTATCGGGGACGCGGTCTGTTATTGCGGCATCGTCTGTCGCTGTGTTGATTATTGTGAGAAAGGAATTTTTCTCCACCAAGTTTTTTGTATTGAAAATGGTTATCATAATGGTCGTGCTTGCTGTTGCGGGCTCGTTCATGCTGGAAATTATTGATTCGTTCATCAATTCCGACAAGGTGCATGGTAGTAATGCTGACATGCGAATGGAACAGCTTTTCGTTACTCTGCTTTATTGGGCTCGATCCCCCATTTGGGGAAATGGGAACGGCTTTGTATGGACGTTCGTGAAGGAAGTCGATGCCGATATTGCCGGAGCGGAGAGCGTTTGGTTCCAGGTGTTGCTTGACCAGGGCTTGGTTGGCGCCGTGGCATATTTGGGTGTGTGCATCAATGCGATGGTTGCTGTCTTTAGGAAGGTCAAAATATGGATGCTTGTTCCGCTCGGCTTCTTGGTGGGTAAAACATTATCCTCCGTCTTGGGGATAGAACTTTCTCTTATGTTCGTATTTACCATCATCTTGTTAAAATACCATGAATTTTATGGCTCTGCAGAAGAAGATGATGACCCCGATGAAAAAGACGAAGAAGTCTTGGCGAATGAG
Source organism: Fibrobacter sp. UWCM (assembly GCF_900129735.1). Classification (NCBI taxonomy): domain Bacteria; kingdom Pseudomonadati; phylum Fibrobacterota; class Fibrobacteria; order Fibrobacterales; family Fibrobacteraceae; genus Fibrobacter; species Fibrobacter sp. UWCM. The sequence continues at coordinate 103,892 of NZ_FQWR01000008.1, forward strand.
GCTGCGGTTGAGGATGTATCACGATGAACAATGTCTCGCTTGTTTCGCATGATATTTGCTCCGGTTGCGGCGCTTGTGCCAGTATATGCCCTAAGGCTTGCGTATCGATGGTTGCTGATGGGGAGGGGTTCGCCTTTCCTTTGGTTGATTCCCAAAAGTGTATTGAATGTGGTGCGTGCCTAAAAAGGTGCCCTGTAGCGAATAAGGAAACGTCGGGGAACAATCCTCTTGAATCGATGATTCTGCAGGACAAAGATGAAAAAAGCTTAATGGAAAGCACTTCAGGCGGTGCTTTTGCTTGTATTGCCCGTCATATCTTGAAGCGGGGGGGGGCTGTTTTTGGCGCCGCGTATGATGATTCGTTGAATGTGTCGCATATTGCTGTTACGGATATTGCGGACTTGCCAAAACTGCAAGGCTCCAAGTATGTGTCGAGTGATTTGAAAGACTCTTACAAGAGGGTTAAGGCGTATTTGAAAGACGGTCGTCGAGTGCTGTTCTCTGGAACGCCTTGCCAAATTGCGGGATTGAAATCTTTCTTGGGCGAAGATTCTGATATGCTCCTGACTGTAGACCTCGTGTGTCATGGAGTCCCCAGCCAAAAACTTTTTCAAAAGTATATACGGTGGCTTGGCGAAAAGAAAGGTTTCCCGATAAAGTCGTTCTGCTTCAGGTCAAAGAAATTCTATGGCTGGTCTCTTGGCGGCGAATATTTCGATGGAAAAAAATCCTATGCGATAAATCCTGATTGCGATCCCTATTACGCCGCATTCCTGCGCGGAGAAACTTTTCGAAAATCCTGCTATTCGTGTAAGTTCGCCAATATGAATCGCGAGGGCGATTTTACGGTGGGGGATTTCTGGGGCTTTTATAATGCGAAGGGAACTGTTTCATTCGCTTCGCAAAAAGGAATGTCCTTGTTACTGGTGAATTCATCGAAGGGTTTGGAAACTCTTAAACAGCTTGAAAACGAAGCAAATGCCGTGCCGATGGATCTTGATGTGACTTGTTCTGGAAACTGGAACTTGTATCATCCGTCTGTCTTCAAGCCTATCCGCGATGAAATCTATGCGAATATAGACCAGCCTTTTGACGAGTTGCAAAAGAAATATCTGCATCATGAAGAAAAGTTTATGTATTACGTCCGGCGCCTGCGCCGAAAGTTGTTGCCGCAAAAAATAAGGAATGCCTTGAACAGGTTAAGACATTGACAGATTATGAAAAAGAAAGTCGGCATAATCACGATGCATAAAGTCCCGAATTTCGGGTCAGCCCTTCAGGCGTATGCCCTGCAGCATAAGGTTGATGAACTCGGTTATGATGCCGAACTTATAGACTATCACTATCCGAATAAGTATCACTGTGCTAAGCAAGGGCTTGCGTATTTCCCGCAGCGCTCGACGTTTCGGCTGTTTATATTAAACGTAATAGCTCGGCTGATGCTAATTGCGCACGTGAACAAAAATAGGGCAAAATGCGAAGAGCGCATAGAACGATATGAACTGCAAAAAAATTATAGACGCTTTTACAGGCGGTACTTTAAGCTTTCTCGTTTTTACGACTCGATAGAATCCATTTGTAATAATCCTCCGGACTACAGCATCTACATGACCGGCAGTGACCAGGTCTGGAACCCCCGTTTTGTTGCGAACGATCCGGTGTTCTTTCTGGATTTTGCAGGGGTAGACAAGCCTCGCCTTAGTTATGCAGCGAGTATGTCAAACCGTAAGATTGATAAAGAATTTGAGGATCTGTATAAAGCGTATTTGCAAAAATATGCCGCGATTTCCGTTCGTGAAAAATCAACTGCAGAGATAGTCTCTAGAATGACTGACAGAGGCGTCAATGTCGTGTGCGACCCGAGCCTGTTGCTGAACAAGGGTGAATGGTTGAGAATTTGCCCGAAGAAGCCGCTTGTGAAAGAAAGCTATCTCTTGCTTTATATTCAGTCTTACTCATACGATCCGTATCCGCACATTGTTTCGTTCACAAAGGAACTGGCAGAAAAACTAGGCTTGAAGGTGGTTGTCTTGATGGGGCTGAGGGATGGTTATTCCATTGACGGCGCGATTACTTTTGAAACGGCTGGCCCCTTTGAATTCTTGCAGTTATTCCGGGATGCACGTTTTGTTGTGACGACATCTTTCCATGGTACGGCTTTTGCGCTGAATTTCGGGAAGGATTTTTATTCGGTCGTAAAAGAAATCAATGGAGATGATTGCAGAATTGCCGATTTCCTTCGCCAGTGTTCTGCTGAACATCATTTGCTTGAAATAGATTCCTTGGACCATATAGATAATCTGCCGCAGGCTAATACGGCAGAATCAGAAGTGCAGAAACTTCAGGAATTTCGCGGTCAGTCCTTGGATTTCTTGAGAGAAGCCTTGCGCCAGTAAGACCGAATGTCTTTTACAATCATAAAAGCTACAAGGATGAAACCGAGGTAGCCGTTCAATCCGTAGATGATGTTGAGAACGCCCTTGTAAGGCACAAGGCAGGATACGGTAAGGCCGAGAAGGCCTCCAATAATAGTAATGGCCTTGTATTGCGTAGTCCCGTCGACAGAAACCTTGCGTATGCCGGTCCAAAGGAGCGGACAAGCAGAACTGAATATGCCGAGGTAAATGATTATAGCGAAGATGCCTGCGAAGAGGGGGTGAATCTGGTTGGCAAGCACTAAAGCGGGAATGCCCACATTCCAGGTTGTATGGATGTTTGCAATAAGAGATACGCAGCAAATTGCTGCTGCACCGAAAATCGCGACCGTTGAAAGGAGCATTCCGAGATATACTTCCTTGACCTTGTTCTTGCCCCCGATTTCAGCGAGAAAAGCTGCAAACCAAAGAATCACAAAGCCGCCATAGGATGCTCCGGATGCAAAGGGGTTGCCTTCGCCGACTTGGACAATCTTGTATTGGTGAGAATCGACAACCTTCAGACCTTCGGAGAAATTTTCCCATCCAATTACGGCCGTTACTCCGGCGATGAACAGGATGAGGATTATTATTGCAGGCCCGACCCATTTCAGGACGCGTAACATGCTGTTCAATCCAAAAAACACAGTGACGATGGCTGCTACGGCAAGGATGATTGCGCCTACGCCATTGGGAAGATGCCATTGTTCCATGGCGGTGGAGTTTGCTCCGCCACACATTACGATAAAGCACATGTAGCAGAAAAATGCGGAGAAATAGTCAAAAAAACGGCCAATCCATTTTCCGCAATAGACCGTGTAGATATCTCCGCCCCTGGAAAGCTTTTCCCGGTTGCCATTGGCGGTGAAGGACCAGTTGGTATATACATATATGGCTGCGGCCACAAGGATGACAACCCAGAATTGGGAGCCATAGGAGGCTTCATATTGCATCACCTCCTGCATAGTGGCGAAGCCTGCGCCGATATAGAAGGCTATGCATGCGGCGCAAAAGCCGAGGATTTTGCGAATGCTTATTGATCCGTTGCCCATGGTCTTTTCCTCCATTGTTGAATCAGTTTTCGGGATTCTAAAAATGCGCTTTGATGCAGTGGTAGGCTGCCTTTAGTTTACCGATAAACGAACGCTGCTTGTAGTGGCTTGTGGTCTTGAGCAGAGTCCATTTGCCAAAATCCCAGTATAGGTTGAAGTCGTTCAAGTCAATCTTCTCTTGGATTACATCGGTGTACTTTTTATCGGTGTATTCGTCATAGGCTTTAAGGCTTTCGCGCATTTTGCTGATGTGCGTGATTCGCTTTTTATAGGCTTCGGGGCCAACCATGGTCCTACTTGACCAGGAACCTTTGACGAAAATTCTATAGACAGACATTTCCTCTGGGAAATAATGGATTTTGCCACGCTTGGCAATGCTTAATGCTAAGGGAAAATCACCCACGGGAGAAAGTTGCCAGTAGCGCTCCTGTGCGCCTTGTAGAGCGTCCTGCCGGTATACGATGGTGTTCGTGCCAAAAAAGCCGCCGCCGCCAAGAATCACGTCTTCCGTTGAAAAATCTTGCTCGGCGTTAATATGCGGGAAAGATTCTGCGAATTGGTCCGTTTGACAGTTAAATTTCCGGCATTTGTGAACGCATGCGCTATATTCAGGATGCTGCTCTAGAAAGTCTACTTGCTTTTGTAGCTTGTTCGGGTCGCACCAGTAATCGTCACCTTCGCATTCGGCGATGTATTTGCCTTTGGCAATGGGATAAATGAATCTAGCTCCGATTTTGCCGCCCTTACTATATTGGTTCTCTTCCTGAAGGATTGCTTTTACAATAGAAGGGTATTTTTGCTGGTATTCACGGATGATGTTAGCAGTATTGTCCGAAGAAGCGTCATCGTGAACGATTAACTCGAAACGGAAGGTTGTTTTCTGTGAAACAATGCTTTCTAGACACTGGCGGATATATTTTTCTTGGTTGAAGGCTAAGGTGACAACCGTGACTAAAACATCATTTTCGCTCATTGATATTCCTTAAAGATAGTCCTGCCAGTTTATTTTTTGGGGGGCGCAGTAAATGAGGGAGCCGTTCCTGTCGCTGTTGCCAGTAGCGGTACTTAATGATTTGATATCGAAGTTGCTTCTTACTAGCCAGTCCTTTTCTGCGCTATTGACAAAAAACGGAATTCTGGATTTTGTCTGTTCGCATAAAAAATAGATGCCGGCGCATTGACTCTTGCTTATTGTTGGCTGCGTGAATGTACCTAAGGCAACTTCTATCATGCCCTTGATATAGTCGTAGCCAGTGCTTAGTTCTACAAGAGTATTTGAAATTTCATCTCCGCCGCCACGAGGGTTTATTTCAATCAGGTAGACATTCCCGCTGTCATCAATTTTCATCTCTGTATGGGATGCCCCGTTTGTAAAGCCTACTGCAGTTAAGAGGTTCGGGATGATTCTCTTGATTTTTTCGATAACTTCCGGGTTTAAGGATGATGGCTGGTGATGAGAAAGTTCTACAAAGTGTGGAGGGCCACTGTTTTCCTTGTCTGTAACCTGTATAACGTAGTGCTTGCCTTCAAAAGAAATTGATTCGACAGATACTTCTGCCCCTTCAATGTATTCCTCGACAATTATTTCTGAATCTGTGGCTCCGTTGATGTAGTTAATGGCAGCCTTAAATTCGTCTTCGCTGTGGACAAATGAAACGCCCTGTTTTCCGGCGCCAGAAATGGGTTTGACGACGCAGGGAATGAAGGGGGCTTGCTGTCCGTCGGTGTATTTTACGCATTGAATGGTGCGGAGTTCTGAAATGTTTCTGGTTTTTTGGCGAGTGCTAAACTTATTCTTTATGGAAAGAATGGCGTCATAGGGCGTGGCGTGTAAGGCCAGTCTCCCTGCGACATAAGACACAACGCTGGCAATTTTTTCAGATGCGTTAGAAACAACTCCGTCGACATGCTCTTCTTTGCAGATATCGGCAATTTTGTCCATCTCGAAGATTGAGATGGGGTAAAACTTATTTACGAAGTCCTTGCAGACGGCGCCTTCGCTCCATGCAAAGCAAATTGTTTCAATACCCATTTCCTTAGCTTTGAGACAAATGGGCAATTGTCCGCGAGAAGCTCCGATAATGGCTAATTTCATTAATTGGTCTCTGTGTAGTAATCGCTTTCCTTACCCCATAAAAGTGCAAATGGCTGCTGTTCCATTTCTTTCTTGAAGTCTAGCAGATAGTCCTTCCAAGAACATTGGGGCTGGTATCCGAGTTCGTCGACCGTTTTTCGAATGTCCAGGACAAATTGTCGTGCGCTAGGTTTTTCAGGGCAGTAAATGATTTTGGATTTCTTGTTGGGCGGGTTAAATACGTCGGCAATTGCTTGGACTCGCTCTTGCAGCGTGCTGCCGCCGCTTCCGATGTTGTAAAGGCCGCCATCGTGGTTTGCTTCAAGGGACTTTTCTACGATTTGCAGGAAATCCCTCATGGCGCAGGTTTCAAGAAGCTTATGCGGGTCACCCCAGATTTCCAAATCCTTTCCTTGCATGGCCTGGTAGATAAAGAATCTGTCGGAAACAAGAATCTTTTTACCATCGCGATAGGTGTATGGATTGGGATGGTAGGTATAAACGCGAGAAAGTCTCAGAATGAATCTTTTCAGGCCATAAACTTCGTAGTAATGCTGAATCAGGTCGACAGCCGCATTCTTGGCAATGACATAGACTGCGTGGTCGCCTTTCAGGGGGGCTTTGCGGATAGAATCTGCCGGGATAGGAACCTTCGACCCAAAAAGGTAGCTTACATCAAAAAGTGATTGAGGGAAGACGATCCTGTCCGCCTTAATCTGTCTTGCGTATTCAAGAACGTTCATGGTTCCTTGAATGATTGAGGAAATATACAGATTTGCGTTATATCCCTTCATGACAGCGGGCAGCATCCCCGCAAAATGGAGTACCGCATATACGCCGGATTGTGGAAGTTTTGCGAAATCATCCGGGTTGGTTACATCAATTGCAAGATAAGGAACGCCCTGAAGGGCGTAAAAACCATTGTCGTTGGGACGATGTCCTACGGCAACAACGTCATAACCTTGTTTTTTTAGATAAACGGCGATATTTGTACCAAGGGTGCCAGTTGCACCGAGAACAACAACTTTCTTATTGTTTCCCATAATGTCTCTCTAGATTGATGTTTACCTTCTTAATATACCTTTTTTTTCTCTATGTATAATAGAGAAATTGCGATAATACTCAATTATTACGCAAGTTGAATAGATATATATCGGTCTATTTGTGAAAGTATGTTTTCTACGTCTTCTCTGTTCTTGAATTGTAAGAACAGCGTTCCTAGCGAGTTGTTTGCGCCTGTGAAGGGGACGATTTTGTCACCCGGCTTTACAATTAAGCCGATGTCACGAACATACTTTTTTTCAAAATCCGGATTGATGTCTACTGAGACGAATGTGCCGGGCTTGTTGGAGTGCAAAATGTAGTTGCACCAGACACCGTCATATTTTGGAGCGGTGATGTCGTCGAGCGGCATGCCGAGAGCCTTCCTGATTTCATTTCGGATAAGGCTTTGCCCTGTAGCCATGTCCTGGAGTTCCGCAATGCGGTTGCCTCCGCCACGGGGAGACACTTCCATGATGTAAGCCTTCCCGTCGGAACACACTCGGCTTTCTACGTTGTAGATGCCAGATTTGACATTCAGGAGCGTAAAGAGTTTCTGAAGTTGTTCTGTGAGGTCGTCCTGGAATTTCTGCTCCATTGATGCCGGCCAAATTTCGATGGCTGGCGTGTAGGGGTTTGCCGCATCCGGGTCGAACAGTTGGTCGGAGTAGGTCGGGTAGACGAGCTTGCCGTCTACGGTGAAGATGTCTGCACTGGACTGCGCTCCGACCTTGTCTAGGAAGTCCTCAATGACGAAATGCTTAGAAAGGGATGACTGCAGTGCGGTTTCGATGGCGTCTCGCAAATCGGCCTTGTTTTCAACTTTGGTAACGCCCTTGCTGCCTGCCGAATCCACCGGTTTCACAATGACAGGCCATTTGAAGTAGTCGACATCTTTCAAGGCTTCTTCTGAGTTGTCGTAGCCTCTTGCCTTGGGACAATTGAACCCGTGTTCTGCAAGAAAGGCTCGGAACTTAGATTTGTCTTGCAATATGCATGCCGCCTCGTAACTGCATTGAAATGGAAGTTCCATTTGTTCTGCAACGTAGGCTGCAGAAACGACGCCAGGATCGACGGCGTGTGAAAGGATTCCGTCAATTTTGAGTTCTTGAGCGGCCTTGAGGACTGCGTCCTTGTCAATGATGCTTACATTACAGTATTCGTCGGAATACTTGTGTGCGATATTTCCTGGCAGGTAGTCTGCTGTAATGACATAGATGCCCATCTTGTGGGCTTCTTCAATTACGGGGAGCAGGTACCGGAGCCCGCCTAGAAGCATCAACTTTTTTGGGGGCATCCAAGGCTACCTTTTGTTTTTGACGACGTCAATAACACGATTTGTACTTTCTTCGTCAAGGCCGGCGAACATCGGCAGGCACAATACTTGATCGGCGAGTTTGTGCGCGATGGGGAGGTTCTTGGGATTTGCCGATTCGAGCCCCTTGTAGGCGCTGAACGTGCTTATGAGGGGGTAGAAATAGCGGCGTCCGAAAATGTCGTGTTCCCGTAGTTTCGTATAAAGGTCGTCGCGGCTCATGCCGTAAGCTTTCTCGTCGATGAATATCGGGAAATAGGCGTAGTTGTGGTGTACACCTTCGATGTCGTTTAACATGCGAAGGCCAGGAACGCCTTGCAATGCAGCGCGATACTTTTCGGCGGTTGCTTTGCGCTTTGCTATGGCATCATCGACCTGTTTCAGGTTTAGTAGGCCGTAGGCGGCTCGGATTTCGTCCATCTTGCTGTTGATGCCGGGGGCGACAACGGTGGTTTCGCCTGCGAAGCCGAAATTCTTGAGATAGTCAATGCGTTTCTTGGTTGCCTCGTCATGGCAAATGAGCGCGCCGCCTTCTACGGTGTTATATACTTTGGTCGCGTGGAAACTGAGTGTGCTCATGTCTCCTGCGTTGAGTACGGATTCACCGTTCACTTTCACGCCGAACGCATGGGCTGCGTCGTAAATGACCTTGAGACCGTACACATCCGCTATTTCTTGGATCCGTTTCATGTTGCAGGGCGTACCATAGACGTGTACGGGCATAATCGCGGTTGTGTGCGGGGTGATTGCCGCTTCGATTTTTTCGGGATCAATGTTGCCGGTCTCTTCTTCGATATCTACAAATACGGGCTTGAGGCCGTTCCACCAAATGGAATGTGTTGTCGCAACAAAACTGTAGGGCGTGGTGATTACCTCTCCAGAGATTCGCATTGCCTGGAGCGCGGTGATGAGGGGGAGGGTCCCGTTTGTGAATAGGCTGATGTAGTTGACACCAAGATACTCGGCAAGGGCCTTTTCAAGTTCCTTGTGATAGTGTCCGTTATTTGTAAGCCACTTACGATCCCAGATGTCCCTGAGCATCGGGATGAAATCATCTAACGATGGTAAGAGAGGGGATGTTACAGTAATCGGGGTGTTAGTCATGACAATTCTTCCTTTGATGGGAAAAATAGTTATTTCTTTCGGTATTCCTTGACTGTCTTGACCAAATAGTCAAAACGTTCCATCCTAAATAGTTTAGCAATGCTAAAATAGACGAGAATTCCTGTTATAACCTGTAAAATTGATTGTGGTAAAAGCGGAATATCCGATGTTCCTATAGCGTAGACTGCGATTCCCATGGGAACCGTCAATATGAAGGTTGGGAAAATGTCCTTGATTTGCTCTAAATATCCATAACCTAATAGCTTTCTGTTAGGATTCGCGTTGATAAAGGAACAGAGAATTGTGGAAACTAGAGCGCCGTAGGCGATGCCTATGGGGCTCTTGAAATAGAAGTAACTGCCAATCAGGAGAGAAAGTCCGCAAATCTTCTTGATGATTTCCAACTTTAGGAATACGTCGCTTCGTCCGACAGCCTTGATGGCTGAAAGGTTTGTCGTATGTATCGGATAGAATAGGTACATGAAGCAGTAGATTTGGACGAAGGGGACGCAGGGGAGCCACTTTTCGCCGAGAATCAGTAAAACGACCTGGTGGGCCATGGCGGCAAGTCCGGCCATCATGGGGGTGATGATGAACGTGCTCGTGATAATGGACCTGCGCATCATTTTCTTGAGCTGGACGATGTCGTTCTGGGCTGCGGCGAAGGAGGGGAGGAGCACAGAGCCAATGGACGTGTTGATGTTGTTTACGATAAGGAAGGGGAACGTGTCGCCCCTGTTGTAGTATGCCAGATCGGCAGGCGAAAAGAACTTGCCGATGATTAGGCCACGAAGGTTCGTGTAAACGACGTCGATTAGGGAGGATACGAGAAGTTTCCACCCGTAGGTGAATAGCGACTTGAACCGGGTGAAGGAAAATTTGAAGGAAGGACGCCAAGGAATGGTAAACCACATGATGGCGACCGCAAGGAATGCGTTGCAGAACTGGTGGGCGACTAGTGCCCAGATACCGAACCCGCAGAAAGCGAGTGTAAGCCCGATTGCTCCCGATGGAATGATTGCGCCGACGCTGCGGAAGAATAACTTCTTGAACAGCATGTTGCGGGCGACATAGGCGTTCTGGATAGAACTGAATACATCGATAAAGAGTGTTATTGCAAGCACTCTTATGACAACGGTGAGCGATGGATGCTCGTAGAAATCTGCAATGAAGGGTGCGCCGAAAAATAGGATGGTGTAAGTGGCTACGGCGATGCCGAGGCTTGCCCAGAATACCGATGAAAAATCGAGGTCATCTGCATCTTTTTTCTGGATGAGTGCCGTGTTGAGGCCACTCTGGACGAAGACGGAAGCAATGTTGATGAAGATGGCAATGAGCGCTACTAGGCCGAAGTCGTTGGGGGCAAGTATCCTTGCGAGGGCAATGGTGACGCCGAACTGGATTAGCTGTGTTCCGGCTCGCTCAAAAAATTTCCAAAAAAGGGAAGATATGATTACCCGTTTGTCTGCCATTATCTACCGGTGGGCGAGAGATTCGTATGCATCCAGGTATTTCTGGGTTGCTGAATTGATGTCGAAGTTTTCGTGTGCAAAGTTCCAGGCCGCTTCTGTATCTATGGTAATTTCCTTGTTGTAAAATAGCATAATTTTTTCAGCCAAATCACTTGCATTGCCGCATTGGAATGGAATCCCGTAGTGCCCGCCGTCAATGACCTCGATTGGGCCTTCCAGGTCGCTTGTTATCACGGGCACCTTTGCCGCGATGGCTTCTGCGATTGTGAGCCCGAATCCTTCAAAAATGGAAGGCTGTACGTACAGGTCATAATGGCAGAGGTTCTCGTAAACATAGGTCCTGGATTGAAACCCAAGAAAATTGATTTTGCCTTCGAGACGGTATTCTTTTGTGAGTTCCTTGAGTTCGGCTTCGTTTTTACCGCTACCGATGAAGTCGACGGAAAAATCTACACCATGTTCCTTTAGAACCTTTGCTGCTTCAATAAGAACTTTCTGCCCCTTGTCATTTTCCAGACGGCCGACATTTACAATGCGTAAAGGGGTGCCGCGTGTATGTGCGTCGCATTTGATCTGGTCGAAGTGGATGCCGTTATAAATGATTTCCGATTCGAATCCCTGGTTCTGGGTTCTCTTTTGTACTGCCTTGCTGATGGCGAAAAGCTTGTCGAATTTTGGATATTCGTTCGGTATGCTGGTGATGTTGTGTATGGTACGAACGACTGTTGCCTTTCGCTTGATTCGGACGAGCCTGACAATTCCCTCCATATGAATATGAATCACGTCGGGATTGATGCGGAGCAGGTCTAGGTTAAGACGAATGATTGGCAGCGGGTTCTTGGTACCGACCTTGCGCTTGCACGGATAAAGCTTAATTCTTGAATCTAGCTTGTCTGCAAGCGATGAACTGATGTTGTCATTGATGACAATGATGCTTACTGTGTGTGATTGTGCCTGATAGTTGGCTATATCGACCAACATAGACTCCACACCACCAATGCCAAGCCCCCATACGATGTGCGCTATGTTCATTATTTGATCTCGAAAGGTTTTTTCAGGTGTAGTTTCACGAGCAGGTCTTTAAAGCCGATATACAGCCCGCCCAAGAAGGGAAATCGTAGTTTGTGTACGTCAATGACGGCAAGTCCGTTGTATGTGTTGAACGTGTGGGTACCACGCTGGTATTTGGGGTGCGTGGAATAGTACCTGAATTCCTCTTGGAATTCAAATTGGCCTTGTTTGATAGATACGGTCTGGAATGAAATGGCATGACCGTAAGACTTATTGCATTCCTGTGCAGGGCGGATAAGCCTGCCTTCGTGGAGGAATATCGCCCCTGCGTTCCTGGCTATATTTTCGGGGAATGATTTCTCCTCGGTTTTCGAGAAATCGCCAAATAGTGAGTCGGATTTCCAGAGGGTGAGCTTGCTCCCGTTGGGTGTGGGCTCATAGGTGGATAACACGTAGTAGTCTGCGCCGTCTTTAAACAGGGTCGCGTCAGTAAGTTTTTCGGGCAGGATCTGTTTGATGAATTCTAACGAGTCTGCGCTTTCCTTGTACTCGTATAGGTTCCATCCACCAGACTGGTAGTTCTCGGGACATACATATACGTGTCCGTCTTCTCTCCAGATCATAGGGAAGGAAAGGTGCGTTTCCAGGTCGAGAATAATCTTGCAGTCGGTTATGGTCCACGATTCTCGATTGATAGCAAGCCTTGCAATGCGTCCGCGATGGATTGAATAGTCGAATTCCTCTACAAGCAGGGTGATTTGCTTGTCATCGAAATCAAGAATGAAGGGGTCCGCAAACCACTTGTTCGTGTAGATGCCGTTACTAATCCATTTGACCCGGTTTGTCTTCAGGTCATCATAGCCATTCAAGAGAATCCCGAGTTTCCACTCGGATTCTTCTAGCATGTGTTTGATTTTTTTCAGGGACATAATTCATCTATAGGAACACAATGTGTTAGGATGCCGTAAAACTCTTCTTGAAAATGCGCATTGATTCGGAAAAAAGCCGGTAAAAGAACGGAGAGGGATCTTTGGCGAAGAAGACTGCATGCGATTCGGACTTGATGCATTGTTTCAGCCAGGTGAAAATACTCACTTTTTTGTGCATGGCTACTCGTAAGTCGTCAAATTCGGGCATGAAATGCGTTGGACGCACAACCGCCTTTTCTGCGGCTTCGATATTATTTACGCCATGGCGCACCCACAGGTTTGGTAGGTTTATTCCCGACATGGTGACGCAGAAGGCGTTCCCGTCGTTCCTCATGTTGATTTCCATGAAGAAGTCCTTGCCATTTTTGTCCCTCAGGAATTCAAGACTGAAGAGTCCTTCGTAACCGATGCTTTTTAAAAACTGATGGGCCTTGTTGAGGAATTCCTTTGAAAGAAATTCGTCCATTCCCTTGTAGAGTAGGTATCCTGTGTTTGTATTATCAGGCTGGCGAATAATTGACGTGTAACCGGGGATCAGGCATTTTTCCCCATGATCAAGTGAACACCCTATAAGCTGGAATTCGGCGGACTTGTCTATGAATTGTTGTAATTGGAATTCCTTGTCCTTAAATTCCTGCATCGCGATGTTAAGCTCGTCGGATGTGTGGCATATTTTGATGTCGCTTTTGGAACCGTTGATGCTTTCTGCGGGCTTGACGATGCATGGAAAAGTCGACCATCGCTTGAATGCTTCCACATCTGTAGATCTGATTGATTCAGGAATATCGAAACCACATTCATTGGCAATTTGGCTTTGCACTTCCTTGCTCATCAGCCGATTAATTTCGCCCTGCTTATTTTTGGCGTTAGGCAGAACAAGATATTTGGAAAGTTCATCGAAATTCTGGTCAATGATGCTGATGCTTGTGTCGCTGGAGCAGATAACGACTGGCTTTGTGGATGATTCCTTGCCAATTTTCAGGAGGGTTGCGGGCAAACTCTCGTCGGATTCAATTTTGATGATGTTCTTTTTCTTTACGTACTTTGATCGAGATACAAAATCATCGTCTTTGCCAACCAAAATGAGTTTTATGTCGGTTGTGTCGGCAAGGCCAAGACTACGGATAACCCCCAATGTATTATGGTGGTTCCCGCCGATTACAATTGTCTGACACCGTTCCATTGATACTCTTTTTTAGATGGATTTTTCCTAAAAATAGTTAATTCGAGGAACTTATTTTGAACGCTTCAGTCGTTTTGTAATATTTCTCAGAATTCGCCACCTTACATATCCCCAGAAGGGAGCGGAGTCCTTGGAATTGTAGTAGTAATGACACTTGCAGTTCTTGACTTCCTTGATCCATTGGGACAGTTTTACCGTGCGGCTTTTAAAGACGTTGTTGATCAGGTCTTCCGGCTCGACCATGGCATTGAATGGTTCGGTCGCAATCTGCATTTCTTCGTAGGGAATTCTTCCCAGAAGGGTGGATTTTGCCCAATAGTAGGGCAGATTGCCGCCGCCCGTAGTCATGGCGTAATTCCAGGTAGAGGCCCTGAAGATTATCTCCAAGAAGTATATCTCGTCATTGGGCCCCCGCATAAATTCAATTTCGAAAATGCCGTTGTATTTCGTTTTCTGAAACAGTGCACAGATTTTCTTTTTCAGGCTGTCGTCGGTAAACGGAGAAAACGTCATGTAGTGCCCGTAGCTGTTGTCGTAGTACCTTTGGTAATTGCATACTAAGGGTATAAAGACGTCCTTCCCGTCGTTGATGGAAAAACCTTCCATGCAGAATTCGCCTTTTTTATGGATGTATTCCTGCAGGCAAAGTTTTGGCGACTTGATGCTCTTGTACGCCTCGAGTAGTTCGGCTTCGGAATTGCAGATATGGACATCATCCTTCCAGGCGCCCATTGTGGAGGCCAGGACCTTTGTGATGATGGGGTATTTGAGCTTTTTCGGCAGGGTTCCCGTGTCTACAATTTCCTTGTTCGGTATGGACAATCCCGCTTCGACGGCCAAATTTGTGATGACGTCCTTATTTTGCTGCCGGGTAATGCGCCCTTGTTCTGTCGCATTGTAGAATATGAACTTGTCTTTCAGTTCATCGTACCGATTGTCGAGGAAACTTTCGGTTTTGTCATCGCTGCAAAAGACAAACGGTTTTACGGCTTCGTTCCCGTAGTTGTTGAGGAGGAGGTCATAGCCCTCTTCGAGGGATTCTACGGTGTAGAATTTTGATACGTATTTGCTGTGATTGAGCATGCAGGGCGCATTCCCGTGTGTCACCAGGATTACGATGGGCTTGATTCCCTTTTCTCCAAGGCTGCGGCATACGCCTAGCGGATTGTAGTGGTCTTCGACAAGCTGAATGAATTTGTGGTCTTGAAGATTCTGTGAGTCCATCGTGATGAATCCTTTACCCTGGCTAAGGTTTGGGGCTGGCTATAATATAACAAATGCGGGCCATATTGACCCGCAAGTAAAATGAAAATAGAAACTGCTAGTCTTTTATGCAGCGGATGGACAGCGCATTGCCTTTACGATAGGTGACTAAGCTTGTTGCGTCGTGGTCACGCAGTAGCATGAAGGACGCATGTGTGCTATCAAGTTCAGAAGATGTCCAAAAACTGGCATTAATATATTCTCCGTCGATGCTGCCATAGATACTACCTTCGCCACCGCAATAGTTATAGGGGCATCTTTGGCCGGATGGACAAGCTGCAAAACCGTAGGCGTCACTGCCTTTACTGTTACCCCATATAGTTACACCTTCTTCTCCAAAGAAGCCTTCATCACTAGATTTAGTTATGGATGACTTTAAGGCTTTTCCCGCAATATTTTCTCCTCCAACAGCAGCAATAAGTGTGTCAAATTCTGCCCGGGTTGGAAGGTGCCAACCCTCGGGACAAACTCCTTGCACAGGGAATGTCGCTGTACATCTTGATCCTTCTCCGCATCCCTTGCTGCCGGTGCTCCATAAGCCTGCGCTATCCATTGCTGCACTCCACAAATAGAGGCGCCCAACGGGTTTTAAAGGAAACTCCAAGTAAGATTCGGTCTCGGGATCATACTTATGTCCTAAGAGAACATTATCGTGATAATAGAAACTGCTGGAATCAAGATCTGCAGTTGGTTGCAGGTATGCATAGTCCAGGTTTTCTGCCATCCACCATTGTTCTCCAATCTTAACAGTCTTGTAGGTCTGTCCATCGCGCTTGTCAGTCAGTGTGCCATACTCGCAGTGATCTTCTGATTCCGTCTTGCAAGGTTCTACAATTGGAAAATTGGAAATGGTTGCGGAAGAGGAGCTCGTTTTGTTTCCCTTGATGCAACGGATGTTGCGGTGATAAGATTTATAAAAATCTGCTCCTAAACGGGTGTTAGATCCTCCTATTTCTAGATAGTAATAGTATTCAGTCGTGAAAAGTGCATGTTCATCAATAAGGAATACGTCTGAGCTCCAAATTGTGGCGTAGTAGTGGAAATTATCATTGAAGCTGCTGCAACCTTTAGTGCCATTACTATTGGTTTGACAAAACCCGGAGGGAAGAACTTTAAAAGAAAACTCATCAGTACCGGAACTTAATGCCCACATGTTTGTAGATCTGAGTTTTGCATTTGCACTGTCTGGACCTCCGACTTCTGCAATTAAAGTGTCCCATTCTTCGTTGCTTGGGAGGTGCCAGCCATCGGGGCATGCGTTTAGAGCTTCAGCCCGGCTATAGTAGTGGCCAAATACAGAGCATTGCGTTGTATCGTCGTTGTAGCAAAAACTAGTCTCCGTTTGATAGTTGAGATTCTCTGCCATCCAGGTTTGCTCACCGATTTTTACCATTTTATAGGTTTTACCATCTCGAGAATCTGTAAAGGTTTCTAAGGGCTTGTTGTCGTTCGGTGCGGATTTATTGAAGATACAACGGACAGAAAGTGCGTTATTGGGTAGATATAAATCGTAACCGGCATTGCTAACGTTGGGACTGCTGTTGAGGTAAAGCGTGTAAAAGGTTCCCTTGCTATCGTTATATTCTCCGTCATACTCGGAAGAACTCCAAAAACGAGCAAAAGAATTTTCTCCGCTGTATGTTCCGTCGTCTTTTCTAAAACCAGCGAGAATGGCTATAAAATAATCTTGGCTTGTGAGAAATGAATACTGATGTGCAGCATAATAGCGGCCGCCTCCAAGTCGAGCATTGGTCAATTCATCAAATTCGGCTTTTGTGGGCAGATGCCATCCTGTGGGGCAGGCCTTTTGGGCCGATTCCCATTTATAGAGCCTTCCGTACTTGGAGCAGTTCTTGTCGTCGTTCTTGTAGCAGTAACTGTCATCCATTTTATAGTTTAGATTTTCTGCCATCCATATCTGTGTACCGATGGTTACAACTTTGTAGGTTTGTCCGTCGCGCGGATCTGTGAGCGAACTGGGAATTCCACTGGAAGACGATTCCTCCATAATGCTGCTGGAAGACGTTTCTTCGGCGGGTTCAGAGATTTTGCCGATGTCGCCGGAACCACTGTCGCTAGGGTTAACAGAGTTGCTGCAGGCGACAAGAATCGCAGAAGCGAAGGCGAAAAAGGCTATTTTCAAATATTTTTGCATAGAAGGCCTCCTGAAAGGATGAAGGCCTAGTCTTTGAGGCAGCGAATATTGAACCAAAAATACTCTTCTGCAGCAAAGTAGGCTCCTTTGTCGTATTCTGATATGCACAGGTAGATGTAGAATTCGTGATGGTAGGTGCCTTCGTCAGTTATATAGTCTTCTGTACTTTTGTCAGAGCTCCAAAAACCGGCGTTGCTGTGTTCGCGGGATGTTTTTGTATAGTAGTACGCTCCATCGGAGCCTTTCTCTCCAGCGGGAAGGACCGTGAAAGAGAAGTCATCTGTGCCGGCATTATATTGCCACATGCTGGTTGACTTGAGCTTTTCTCCAGCAACGCTTGCGCCGCCGACAGCCTCTAGTAATGTTTTCCATTCTGTCGTGTCGGGCAGATGCCAACCGGAGGGGCATGCTTCCTGTGCTTCTTTCCAGGTATAGTACCGCCCAAACTCAGAACACTTTGTTGTGTCGTCTAGATAACAGTAACTGTTGCTGGTCTCGTAGTTGAGGTTTTCTGCCATCCAGGTTTGCTCACCGATTTTTACCATTTTGTAGGATTGACCGTCACGCGAATCGGTAAAGGTTTCTAGGGCTTCGCTGGAAGAGGACTCGGCCATGCTGCTGGAGGAAATTTCCTCATTGTCGTTGGAGGCGTTGCTACTCGGATTGTCGGAATCGGAACACGCAGCAAAAAGAACGGCGGCAAGCAGGAATGTGGAAATCTTAGGGAGTTTTTTCATGGTCGTCGTCCTTGTGCTGGGAAAGGTGGTTATGCGCTACTCATAAAGATACACAAATAACGCTCTGAGAATTCATGTAACTTTTTTTTTACAAATGGTGGTTAATCCACTCTATTCTTTGCTTAATCCAGCTATTTAATGAGTCGATGGCTTCGCCGTAACTACCATAGGCCTCTTTATATGTCCAGTTTTCTGTATTTTCGAGTACGGGCCAGCGTTTGAACTCGTTTTTTGCTGCCGGGGAGAGTTCCTTGGCGTATTTGCGGATCGAATCCGGCAGGGTTCTAAAGAAGGGCTCGTTTGCGTTCCAATAAGAATCCGTTTTTTCCTTCACTTCGGTAATTTGCAGCAACTGTTTGTTCCATTCAGATGATCTGACGTACCAGTCTGTGGGCGTACGCAGGGAGTCAACTTCCCAATTACCATAGGCGACATCAAAATCCCAGACGGGGCCGAGTTTCATTGGCATGCCGCGTTCCCAGGTGATAAAGATACTCCTGCGGAACGCCCCGTCAAAATTTTTGGAGAGCTCCTGGATCCAGTAGTACCGGATATAGTCGTCAATGTCGATGCGTTCTCTATAAGTTGTGTCATCGGGATTGGCTTCATGGTACAGAAAAAACTCCCAGTTGATAAGTTGTTGCCGCAAGACGTTGAGCGTTGAGTCTGAAGGATCTTTTGGGTACTTTACGTGAAAGTTGTTGCCTCTTTTGGTAATGACATGAATTTCGTTTGGATGTTCGGTTGAGCTGAACTCAATGAGATAGCTGAATTCTTCCTTGGGTATGTTTACCCTGTTTTTGCCTACTTTGACTGTTTCAGTCAGCAGATATACTCCCTGGTATTGGCGGTTCAGGTAAAGTTCAACAAAATGGCTGCGCGGGGTATATTCGTCGCCGAGCCATCCTGCAAGTTTATAAGTGATAAAGTTCTTGAGGAGTGTCTTATCGGCAGAATTGGCGATGAGGGCCCAGTCCTTGTCCTTGGGCATGCCAAAAAAATCTTGCTTTTTTTCGAATTCAATTTTGTAGCTGGGTTTGGGCATTCCGGTAAAACTGGAGTTGCCTCTTCCCTTGATGGTCAGGTCTAGTACGGCGCTTTCGGGAGAGTCTATTCCGTAGATTTGCAACTTGGCGGGAATTTTTGTTTCTCGGTCGCGGATTTGGGCGAAGTCTTCAGTTTCAATGACTAGTCGCGGAATGCCTGCATAGGGGTATTCCGAATCATCCAGCGTTAGAAATTCAGGATTGCTCTCTGGTTCGTTCCATACGCAGGAACAAAGCAGAGTACAAACAAAAATGAACGCCGGCCACTGAAACATCGATTCCATTGCATGCGTTCAGAAATTAGCACTTGTTGAGTACAACACTGACGTGAGCATCTGCATTGCTCATGCGCAACTGAGCGGCGCCATTTTTGATGGCCTCAATGCTGTGTTTTTTGCTTTCGAGGACCATTGCGATTTGCGATGCTGCACGGCATGCGGATATCGCGTCGGCTGCAAGAGCAAGGGACGGCGTGTTTATGACAACCAGGTCGTATCTCTTTGCGAGTTCTTCGATAACCATCAAATACCGTTTAGAACTAAGGAGCTCTGCGGGATTGCTGGGGGTTTCTCCGCAGGGGATTAGTTCGAGGTTTTCCACGGTTGTCTTGCAGATTGCGCTGTCAATGGGCTCGTTGTGCAAGAGTATCTGGGATAGCCCGGTATTACCGTCAATCCCGATTTTTTTGGCTAAGTGCCCTTTACGGAGGTCGGCATCTACAAGCAGGGTCTTTTTCCCGGAGATTGCAAATAGGGAAGCTAGGTTTTCGGAAATGAAAACTTGTCCGGCGCCAGGAGCGAGGCTGCTTATCCCGACAATGGGGGAGGCCCCTTCGCTTATAAGGAATTCAAGAGAACTGCGAAGCGCTTGAAGCGCTTTTATAGAAACGTCGTTCGGATTGGATACGGCGAGAGGGACTGTATCAACAGTCGTTTTGATGCTGGTCTTGGGGACTTTTGCGTAAACGCTGAGTCCGGTAGCTCGTTCGAGAAGGTCGGGGTCGCGAACCCCTTCGCCGAATTTGCGTCTTACGGAAACAAGTGCTATGCCGAACAGGATTCCCAAAAAGAGCGCTACACCGATAATCATTTTCTTTTTGGGCTTTATGGCGTAGGGTAGCGCTTCTGCATAATCGATAATGCGCACGGTACCCGCCTCGCCTGCCGAAACCAGTTTTAACTGCTGGATGTTGTTTAGTAGCGAGGTGTACGTGACTTTTGCCATTTCCACTTCGTTGCTTAGTTTGAGTACTTCTTGCTGCTTTGTCGGGAGCCGCTTGGATTCCGTGCCGTTGTTTGCTAATTCGCGCTTGATGGCGTTTTCTTGTTCCTCATAAGTTTTAATGGTCGGATGTTCTGGCTGGAACAGACGGATGGCATCTTGCTTCTTTTGCTGGAGATTGAAGAGTTCCTGTTGGAGCTTGTTGCGGCGTTCCAAAACAAGTCTTGTTTCGGCGTTGATATCTACGGAACCGACCTGCTTTTGGTAGGTGTTGAAACGGTGCATTGCGCTGTCCATTTGGGCCTTGATTTCGGGCAACTGCTCTTCTAGGACGTTGAGCGTTTTTTGCGCTTCGATGTTACTCCGCTCCACGTTTTGACGCAAATAGTTGTTGGCAATCTCGTTCAATATTGCAGTGGCGCGGTCGGGATAGATGTCTGTGTAGCTGAATTCTAGGACTCCGGTTTTCTTGCCCCTGTCTTGGATGTCGAATGCGCCCTTGAATGCCTCGATTGCGTCAAGCCTGTCGATTTTGAACAGCTCAAATCGTTGTCCCTTCTTCACGTCCATTTTGTAGACACTGAAAGTGACGGTGTCGCCTGCATAGGGGGCTTTATATGTTTCGCCTGCGTGGCAGTCCGTGAAGATTTTTTTCTTGTTGTGGTCGAGGACGTCGAATGTAAGGCTGTCTTTGACGACTGCAAACCAAGGCTTGCCGATTTCTTTCTTGGGAAAGTTCTTCCATGGAATTTCGAGTTTGTGCAATTCCATTCGCCCTTCCTTGTGAAGAATCCTTTGAAGGATATTCGTGGGAATGGCGTAGTATTGCAGATGCATCTTATCGATGGCGTCACCGATAATTTGGCGGCTCTTGATAAGTTCAATTTCTGTTTCAGCGGGGCTGGAGTTGGCAAACAGGCTTCCCAGACCGCCCATCATTGCGCCAATCATTCCGCTGTTGGTCTTATTTTCTATTTGCACTAAGGCGTCTGCCTGGTATACGGGCCTAATCCACATTGCGGCGAATACACCCATGATGCCTGATAAGATGATGCATGGCAACATGATGTGCCAGTTCTTGACCAGGTCTTTCAGAAGGTCAAAAATATCCGTTTCTTCTTTTTTGGATTTCGCTGCCATATAAAAATACCATAGTAGATTTGTATATGCCTAATATAGAAAAAATAGCCTTCAGGATATTTTTTTAAATTTTGAGTCAATTAAAATGTCTGTTTTTTTTAAAAATACGCTGTTTTTTGTGTGCTTTTTCGGTGCGGCTTCGCTTTTTGCCCGCGAGACCGTCTCGCCGGTGCGCGCTCCAGGGAGTTTTGTTCAGTTCGGTGGTCTTGCGGAACTGCATGATGATGTATATAGTGCCGACCTGAACCTGGCTGGCGAATTTGCTCCTTGCAATTGTTTTAGCATCTATGGAGACTTTGCCTACCGCTTGGTTAGCTATGAATGGGACACAATGCTGCATGACCAGGTCCACGAAATGGTAAACCTGCAGGTAAATGGACTTAATGAATCGTACTTGGGTATGAAGGTAATGCCGTTCCCTTTTGGGGGCGTGGATGCGGGTTGGCGATTCCCTCCGCGCGAAGGGGGCCGCGAGAACCGCTTTCACCGATTTAGCATTTCTCCGTTTGGTATTTATGATTTTTCTAGGAACATGGTCTTTGGCATGGCCGCTGAGTATTTTACTTTTTTGGAAGAGCGGAACTTTCAGCCTGGCGATGAATTCGGTCTGAAAGGTTCTGTTTCCTGGAAATTTTTATGGGATCATGATGCCTATTCTGGGTGGAAGTTTGACTATGTCTTTTTATATCGATGGCGTGTGCAGAAGTCGCGAAATATGAATCTTGAAAAGAAATACAGAGAAATGGACGACCTTTACCGTGGATTCAAAATGCGGGTTGATGCCGCTCGTTATTTCTCTGTTTTGGGGAACTCTATCGGGGTAGCGCTTTTTTACGAAATGAACCGTGGCTACTTGTTTGGGATGGAAACGGGCCACACGATTGGCGTTTATTCAAGGTTTGAGTTTGGAAAGTAGTTCTATTTTGTGTGAAAAATTGCTAAAATATTTGCAATGAGAAAGTTTTTTGCATTAGTGTTTATGGCCGTTTGCGCCTCTTTCGCCTACATTCCGGGCGAATCGGGCTTCGTGTCGCAGGATGGCGGCCACGGGATTTTCGGCAACCCGGCGTCCCTTTCGGCGTTCGATTCGAAGGGCGTGCTGCTCGGCTACCAGTTCGATGACAACGTGTCCGCCTTGCGTGCGGGTGCGAACCTGGAGAGGCTCGGCGTCGGTTTCGATTACCGCACCGACGGCGAGGGTTTCGATGAGGCCCGCTGGAGTGCCACGTATTCGTTCCCGATGTTCGACCGCCTGCTTTTCTGGGGTACGCGCGTGCAGGCCCTTCGCAGTGCGGATTTCGAGGGTACGGAATGGACGCTGGACCAGGGCTTTCTGGTTCGCCCCTTCAACTGGCTTTCTTTGGGCTACACCTGCGAAAACTTGCTTTACCTGGGGCCGGAGTCGCAGGACCGCATCCATAGTTTCGGTGCTACCCTCCGCATTGGCCGCAACCTTGCGGTAAGCTACGACTGGGAGGATTTCGAGAACCACAGGCTCCTCCTGGAACTAGGGCTCTACGGGTTCCGCTTCGCTTTCCAGATGCCCCTTTACGGCGACGACGAATGGCGCCTCACGGTATCGACGTCAATTGGCGGCAACTACGACTTTGCCCTGACGGTGTTCGACGATTACCTGCCGAAGGGTGGCGCTATCGGCTACCATTCGTCGCGTAACCCGCAGGCGTCGCGCTTTGCGCAGATTGTGCGCGTGCCTCTCAATACCGACGTGGTGGAAAAGAGCGAGGGCCTGCCGTTTATCGGTGAACGCGATATCGCGCTTTCGAAGGTGCGCAACTTGTTCGAGCACTTGATGCGCGACCCGTCTGCGGGCCTCGTGATTCTCGACTTTTCGGGCTACCGCGGAAACCTTGGCGTCTCGGGTGAAATCAACCGTATGGTGATGGCCCTGCGGGCGCGCGGCTCGAAGGTGGTCGCCTACGTGGATGATATTCGTTTGTCTGTACTTTTGGCGGCTGCTTCTGTCGACCGCGTTGTGGCAGAACCTTCTGCTCACTTGACTTGGCGCGGGCTCGGCGGGAATTCTCTCTTTTACAAGGGCCTGCTGGACAAGATTGGCGTGAAGGTGGAATTCCTCAAGCACGGTGCCTACAAGTCTGCGGTGGAACCCTATGTGGCGGACTCGATGTCTACCGAGGCGCGCGAGAACCGGAAGGAACTCTACACCGACCTCTGGCAGTCCGTCACCTCTATGGTTGCGGTGCGGAACACGCGCCAGTCCCTCGGGGTCAAACGCACCCTCGATTCGCTGGCGTCTACCCCGGTGGTTTCTGCGTCCGCGGCTGTGCGGGCGGGGCTCGTGGATACGCTCTTGTACCTGGACCAGGTGCCGGCATACGCGCTCAAGTCGTTCTTCGATGTGGACGCCCCGCAGGCGCGCTACAGCGACTGGTACCCGACTTCGCGCAAGATTTTTGACGAGACATGGCGCCAGCGTTCGCGCATTGCGCTCCTGAACATCGACGGTACCATCGATGCGGGTATGGAACAGAGCGTTGCCGAGGCTCTGCGTCGCGTGCCGGGCAGTGCCGAGGCGCTCGTGATACGCATCTCCTCTCCGGGTGGCAGCGCGATTGCGTCGGACAAGATCTGGGGTGCCATCATGGAACTCAAGAAGCGTGGAATCCCCGTGGTTGCTAGCATTGGCGATATGGGGGCCTCGGGCGCGTACTACATTGCCTGTGCCGCCGACGCGATTTTCGCCGAGCCGTATTCCATAGTTGGGAGCATCGGCATTTACGGTGGCAAGATAGATGCCTCCGGACTCATGAGCAAGGTGGGCCTGAAGGCGGAGACGGTAAAGACGCACGAGCATGCCGATGCGGAAACCTTCACGCGCCCGTGGACCGATGCGGAGAAGGCCGCCCTCCAGCAGTACATGGACGAGTTCTACGAGCGCTTTGTGAAGGTGGTCTCGGGTGCTACAGGCATCGCCCGCGCGAAGGTGGATTCCTCGTATGGCGGCGGCCGCGTGTTTATTGGCGAGAAGGCCTACAAGTACGGGCTGGTGCAGGGCCTGGGCGGCCTGGATGCTGCTCTGAAGGAGGCCCGCAAGCGTGCGAATATTGGCGAGGGTAACGATATCGAGTTAATCCCGATTCTTACCGGCGGCTCTAACATCATTCGGGATCCCTCGGCAAGTGCGCTTATCGACTTTGTGCTCGGTGCCGAGCGCGTGCAGTTCTGGGCCCTCGACCCGCTGCTCTGGGAAGGTGCCGAATGATAGCCATTGTCGTTACAGTCCTCTGTTGTCTTGCTGCCTCGGCGTTCTGTTCCGTGACGGAAGCTTCTTTCTATAGTGTGCCGCCTGCGACGGTTGAGTTCCTGCAGAAGAACAAGAAGTTTACGGCCAAGTACCTCACGCACGTTAAGGAAAATATTGACCGCTACATAGCATCCGTGCTAATCGTGAACACGGTCGCGAACACGGTGGGTGCCTCGCTTGCGACGGCGCTCGCGGTGAAGCGTCTTTCCTCTACCGGTGCGATGGCGCTCCCGATTGTCCTCACGATTCTCATTCTCCTCTTCGGCGAAATCACTCCCAAGACGCTCGGCGTAAAGCAGGCGAAGACGTTCGCCCCGCTCGTGTCGGTGCCGTTCTACTACATCACCAAGATTCTCGGCTGGACCGGGCTCATATGGCTGTGCCTCACGCTTACCAAGCACTGGACGCACGAGGACGAAGAAAAGAAGGACGTGAGCATCGAGGACATCAACAGTCTTGTGAGTCTGGGCCTTCGCGAGGAGGTTATCGACCGTCAGCAGGCTTCCGTCATCAAGAACATTCTTGCGCTCAAGTCGGTGCCTGCACGCAAGGTGATGACTCCCCGCCAGGTGGTGTTCAGCCTCCCTGCCGACAAGACCATCGGCGAGACCATCGACGAACTCGGGAACTGGCCGTTCTCGCGCATCCCTCTGTACGCCGAGAACAAGGATGCCTGGATTGGGATTGTGCTTAGGCGCGACGCCTACAACAGGCTTGCGGAAGGCGAGCGCGACGTTACGCTCCGGCAAATGATGCGCCCCCTCCAGCTGATACCCGACAGCGTGATGCTCGACAAGCTGTTGCTCCGGTTCTTGAAGCAGCGCGGGCACATGGTGGGCGTGGTGGACGAGTTCGGTGCCATCGCGGGCATCGTGAGCCTCGAGGACGTGCTGGAAGAAATTCTCGGCCGCGAGATTGTGGACGAGTACGACGAGTCCGTGAACCTGCAGGAAACTGCCCGCCGCCGCAGCAAGGCCCTCGCGTTCATCCGCAAGAAGCGCCCCTCCAAGCCCCGCGCATAACGTCACCCTGAGCCACGAATTGGCGAGGGATTTGCCAGACGTCATACCGCAGCCTTGCATGGCAAGGCAAGGGTATCCATTGGTAAATTTCTTCCAAAATGTTTATATAATTATATCAATTCATATAATTGGTAGAGTCTAAAACCCGTATTTTTCGGACTTTTCTCGAAAATTTGACTTTTTTACCCTTGTCGGCTTTGCCGAAACCATCTATATTTGTATCGCTTTTTCCGGGGCACCCCTGCCCAGGAATTCCATTAACTAGAGGATTTACATGAAGACCATTACGGTAAACCCGAAGTCCGTCACCCGCAAGTGGAAGCTTGTGGACGCTGCGGAAAAACCCCTGGGACGCGTTGCAAGCGAAGTTGCTCGTCTCCTCATGGGCAAGCACAAGGCCATCTATTCCCCGAACGTCGACACTGGCGATTTCGTCGTTGTCATCAACGCCGCCAAGGTTGCCGTTACCGGTAACAAGAACCTGCAGAAGGAATACTTCCGTCACACCGGTCACATCGCCGGCGAACGCTGGATCAACTTTGCCGACCTCATGGCGAAGGACCCGACCGCCCCGCTGACCGCTGCTATCTGGGGTATGCTCCCTCACAGCGCTCTTGGCCACAAGATGGTTAAGAAACTCAAAATCTATGCCGGCGCCGAACATCCGCACGCTGCGCAGAACCCCGAAGTCGTTGACTTCTAATCTTTAGAACGGAGGATACCTCTATCGCTACCGCAAAGAACAAGAAGATCTACCGTGGCACGGGCCGCCGCAAGAACGCCATCGCCGCTGTGATCCTGAAGCCGGGTACCGGCAAGCGCACTATCAATGGTCGTGATTTCAAGGATTACTTCCATTCCGAAGTGCAGAACATGATCGCCAACCTTCCGTTCGCCATCCTCGGCAACGCGGAAGAATGGGACGTCGAAGTCACCGCTCGTGGCGGTGGAATCGCCGGCCAGATGGGTGCTGTCCGCCTGGGCATTGCCCGCGCTCTCGTGGCCAACGACGCCGAAGTCAAGCCCGCCCTCAAGAAGGAAGGCCTCATGACTCGTGACGCCCGTGCCGTTGAACGTAAGAAGTTCGGCCGCAAGAAGGCCCGTAAGCACTTCCAGTTCAGCAAGCGCTAATCTGCGAAACGCTTTACAACGAAATGCCTCGCCACTCGGCGGGGCATTTTGCTATTTGTCAGGTGCGCTGCGGGGCGTTTTTTTTTGCAAGGCCGCTCGCCAAGGGTTTTCTGTTTTTCAAAAGCCGCAGCACTCCGGCAGGACGTTTTTTGCCCAAAAGCAGACTAAATGCGTGAAAATTATGGTTTTGGTCTGCTAAAAATTAAGTTGTCTGTAAACGAAGGTGCGTTCTGGGGCTGTTCTGCGCAACATTTGCGTTAAATGAGTTTCTTTTTGGCCGTTTGCTCTGGGAAAAGGGAGAAAAACGATTACTTTGTGCGTAAAAAAGCGGACCAAATGGGGATGAGAGGGCAGTTTGGTCTGCTAGATTGCTAGAAGTTGTCCGGCCGGTCGAACATGTGCGTGACGAACTCGGTCACGAGAGTCACGTAAGCGTCGTCGCTGAAGATGGGCTTCTGCATTAAATCGATTGCTTCTTGAGAAAGCGAACCCGTCTTGGCGAGTTCCTCGCCGCCCTTCCTGTACTTTTCGCGCAGCATGGCGAGGCGGCGCGGGCCACCGCGGTGGTCGAGCGCGCGCATCTGCGGGCAGGCGATGAGCGTGTATCCCTCGTGCCCGAGGATAATATCAAACTGCTTGCGGATAGGCTCGTACACCACGTCAATATCCATCCAGGCACAGCTCGAAAGCAGGATGATCTTTTGTCCTTCTTTCTGGAACTGGAGCCCGTGCAGGTGCGAGTTGAGTGCGTTCGCGCCATCCTTGAGCTTCTGGCCCATGTAGGGGTGGACCATGCCCACGATGCGGTCCATCAGGACCTTCATCTGCCCAGGGATGCTGAACAGGAACAGCGGGAAACTCCAGATGACGATATCCGAGTTGATGAGCTTCTCGCGCACCATCGGGATGTCGTCGTCCTTGATGAAACAGCTTCCGTCGGGGCGGCCCCAGCAGCTGAGGCACCCGCGGCAGGGCTTGATATTCAGGCGGTCGATGAAGAGGTACTCGGTTTCGTAGTCGCCGTTCTCTTCGAGCCCCTGCACGAACGCCTTCGTGGGGATAAGCGTCCCACTGCGTTCGTTCTTCGGGCTTGCGACCATCACGAGAATCTTCTTCTTTTCTGCCATGCGCCCAAATTTAGAAAAACTATGCGGCGAGAATTCCGCGGTACTTGGCGATCAGGCCCGCGCGCTCGAGGAACTCGAGCACTTGACGGCGGAGGTTGCCCACCTGCGCCCTGGTAATCTTCATGTGTTCCGCGACTTCGACATCGGTGTAGCCCTTGGGGCATTCGTGGCAGACTTTGAATGCGACAGTAAGGTACTCGAGGAGGCGCTTCTTGCCGCTGATTGCCCTCTTGGTCGCCTCGATGGCAAGGATGTGGAATGCCCTCTTTTCGAACGTGTTCTTCGAGGAAATCTCGTTGATGATAGCGCACATGATGCCCTCTTCGTCCTTTTCCGGGTCGTTGGACTTCTTGTTGGAGCGTGTTTCGTACGAGAAATCAACGAACACCATGCGCTCGGTGTTCTTGGAGTTGTCGCGTTTTGCCGTCTTGAGGTCAAACTTCCCCATGTTGGTAAGGTGGGCCATGAAGTTGACGCCCATGTCCAGGTCGAACTTCTGGACCGTATTCCAGAACACGGTGAACACTTGCCCCGAGATGCGCGTGCCGCGATCCTTGTCGCTCAACCCCTGGAGGCTCCAGTCAGAGTTCAGTGCGCGGGACTTTGCGGCCATGAGGCCGAGGAAGTAGTCCCCGTAGATGTCCCAGAGCATCCTTGTTGCTCCGAGACGGATGTTTGCGTGCTTGGTCGAGTCCTGGGCGATGGTGATCAGGGCTTCGGTTTCGCGTTCGGCGTGGAACACGGGGCGGGTCTTGTTTGTCATAACGACTCCTTTTAAGGGTGGCGTGGCGCCCCCTTTGCTCTCCGCAAAGGGGCTGGGGGTGGAGACGGCCATAGCCCTTCACAAAAGCAAAGGGTTGGCTTCACAACAAAAAGTGATGTAAGATGTTAGCCCGGAGGGCTATGCAAGCAGGCTCGATGAGATGCTAGAGGTCGGCATACCACAAATATAGCATTTGCGATTGACAGAATCTGTCAATTTGAGGTTTGTCGGAAATTTTTTTGAGGGGAGGGGTCGAGAGAAATCAAAAAATCTACTCATAACGTGAGCGGTAATATAACATATTTTCTTGCGAAGAGGTTGTAAAAATATGTTTACTTTCGCCTGGCTACTCATCGGGTTCCTCCTGTTTCGTTCTATTATAAATATAGCAGTCCTATGCGACAAATAACGTCACGTTCAGGGCGCTCTCAATACTCGGGCATTTCCGGGTTTGGCGCCTTATGGCGATTCCCGTGAACAGCGTGCTCAAATTCATCGGGTTCTTCCCCGCTAGCCTCGTACAGGGAGAGCAAGTGTACCGCGTGTTCGAACTGCAGGGGAGGTACCGCAGGTTCTGCCCGCTTGTTCCATTGGCTCATGATGCGCTCGAACTTCGAGTTTTTTTCGCTTATCTCGGTATCGAAATCGTACCAATTAATAATCTTGCCGCATTTTTCGCAGTATATATAATAGGGAGTGGAATCATCGCTCCCGAATGAAAGGAGGGGCTCGGGAAGGTGCCGCGGCACGAGAAATGCCTTGCCCTGGCAATGCGGGCATGTCAACTGGCAGGTTTCCGTTTTCCATGCGGCCACGAGCCCGCCTAGGGGGCGGCTGGGGTATGGATTCTCCCACCACATCTCGGGACCAAAGAAGTCACCGAAAAATACGAAGTCTATCGGGATATTGTACAGTTTCGGGTACTTGCAGAAGAGTTTCCAGTTTCTTGCCAAGAGGGGGATGCTTTTCCACAGGAGCTTCTCCCGACGCTCGCGGCGCCGGTCCAGAATCGCCTGGATTTCCTTTTCTTCGCTTTCGAATACCTTTTCCTCGTCGCTGATGAGCGGCAGGCCTGCATTGATTCGCTTGTTGAATGAACGGAATGATTCCTGCATGTCAGTTTTCCTCGAGTTCGGGGATATCCTCGAGAATCCTGTCGGCATGTGCCTTGGTAATCCATTCGTGCCCGAAAAACCCCAGGATGTTCATGTAAGCCATGCGTGCCTCCTTTTTCTTAGAAAACCGTGGTTTCTTGCTTGTTGAACGCTACGGTCTTGTCGTATGTTCCGCTGCGCAACTGCACGTGCAGGTGCTCGTTGGCTTTGCCGATGTCTTCGTGCAGAACCGTAAAACGGTCCCCCAGTTCCTCGCGGATGAGGGCCACGAGTTCCTTGCGGTCGGCGAGGCTGCCCATATCCTTGATGCGGAAGTCGACGGCGGCGCCGGAATAGTGGGCCGACTTTGCCGAATGGCCCTCGTAGTCGTTCGCGCTCGTGACGAGCGGCTTGAAATTCTCGTCGCCCGAGGCTACGCAGTATGCCCACACGACCACAGATATCGCGGAGTCGAGTTCGGGGAGGATGTCTTCGAGATTGACATCGGGTTTCTGCCGTGTCATGGAACGAATCTGCTGGTGGTATTTTTGCTGGATGTTGCCGGTTTTTTGCTCGATTTTGTCTTTTATTGCGTCAATTTCGTCAAATTCGTCAATTTCCTCGATGGCGTCCTGGACGTCTTCGACGTATTCATTGATCTTGTTGCCGACGTCTTCGGCTGCGTCCTTGACATCTTCGACATACTTATCGATTTTCTCAACGTGCGTTTTCACGGGCTCGCTTTGGGTTGCACAGGTGTTGTCGCAGAAGGCGAGGCCGAGTATGCCGACTACGCCGACGGCCAGGCCGACCGGCAGCAGCGCGACAATTATCTTGATGGCGATGCAGACGACTGCCACGGCGATAATCCCGATGACGAGTAAACCCAAAGCTGAGGCCATAGACGCTCCTTGATAAAGTCTCCGTAGTCTTTATCGATTCTTGCGGGAAGAAAGTAAAATGGATATTATGCGGTTACGGCAGTCCTGCAGTTTTATTATCGCCAAAAGGAGCGATAATGTAAAACACCCTGACAAAAAAAACTCCGGCACGAAAAAATATTTGACATTGCGGCGTTATGTAGCGATAATAGATAGGAGGTCCACACGAATGACATACCAGATAAAACTCGTCGATACGAACGGCAGGGCTTACGCGACGCAAGTAGGCCAAGCCAACACGCGCAAGAGTCACAGCGACGAACATGCCGACGCCGCGAAGATCGAGCGCATGCTCCAGCACCCCGAAAAGCTCTCGAACGACTTCGCACTCATTCAGCTTGCCAGGCGCGGCAACGCGACCGTGAGGCAGACGCTGTTTAGCCGCATGGACGAGGATGCCTTTCTCGATATCGTGATTAGCCTCGCGGGCGATGGTGATGCCGGCGCGATTGAGGCCCTGATCCGTGAGGTCAATAACCCGAAGTGCTGGGAAATGCTCCTGTTCTTTGCGCAGCGGCATGACGAGCGCGCAATCGATTTCGTGCTGAGGAATACCCACAGGGAGGGTGGCCTGCGGTGCGCCATAACCCTTGCGGAACAGGCTTGCCCTGCGGCGAAGGAATACATCAGGGATTTCTGCGCCCTCATCCGGCTTGCAGATAGGGGAAACCCGCATGTGATCGAGGCCCTCTATGCCCACAAGGACTACAACCTGGATTGCCGCAATCGTATAATGCGGCTATTTGCTGCTAAGCAACAGGAGGTAAAGCATGCAATGGAAGGTTGTCGCGGCGGCGGTATTGTCGACTAAGTTCGTTTTCGGGACGCTGCGCCTCCCGCTCTCGGACCCCGAGCGTGTCGCGTGGCTGGTCAGCGACCTCAAGGCCGAGCCCGTCTATAACCACACGGGCGGCCATCTCCGTTTTACCAAGGACGATTTCGAGTTTGCGAAGGGGCTTGCGGCGGCCGGCCGCCTGCTCAACATCCTTTTCCACGACTGCGTGATTATTAGCCGCAGGGGGTTCATCTCGATGCGTCGCGAATTTCCCGAGATTTTTGAACTGTCCGCAAAAATGGATGTGGTGGCTAAGTATGCTGGGTAAAGGATTGTCACCCCCGACTAGGTCGGGGGTCTTTTCATGCTTTCCTGGATTTTCTCGATGACTTCTGCGGGTGTAATGAAGTCCAGGACGCTGAATGCAGTCATCTCGTTACCCATGTCCTTGAAACTCGCTCCGAAGTGATACACCTTGTCGTCGACGAGCAAAAAACGGTCGTGGATCGTGCGCATCGTCTTCGGCTCCAGGCCTGGATACTGCTTGTTGTGCAGTGCGACGGCCTCCTTGAATTCTGGAGTTATACGCGCGGAATAAACAACCGCCTGCACGCCTTTCGCGCGCATCGCGGCAAATTTAAGTACCTCGATGGTGGCGAATGGGTCGATAAACACGACCGAACGCTTTGCCGACTTCACGAGATCCGCAATCAACACTAGCCCGTCAAAACGCGTCCCTGTCGTAAGGATGCCACTAGTTGGCGTTTGGGAAGCCTTGACAAAGAAATCTATTCGCTGCTCGACTGCGGAAAGCCGGGAATCCTGTTCGGCGACAGATTTTCGGACATCCGCGATTTCCGCCCCCTGATTTTCAATCATTTGTCGCTGTTCGTGAAGTCTGTCTACAATCTGCAAGTCTGTCGCAATTTTTCGTTGACGGACGGCGTAGCCCTTGAGCATGTAATCTTTCAGGACTTGATTTGCCCAGCGTCGGAACCTTATGCCTCGTTGTGTATTAACGCGAAACCCTACGGAAATTATCATATCTAGATTGTATAACGTCACCGGGCGCTTGACTAGACGTCGTCCCTCTTTTTGAACTAGTTCCAAAATGGAACTAGTTGCCGTTTCCTCTAATTCATGGGTTTCGATGATGTTTTTGATGTGCTTTGTAATCGCTTGCCGCTGAACGTCGAATAGTTCCGCCATTTGTGCCTGTGTGAGCCATACCGTCTCGTTTTCGACCCGCACCTCCAGCCGCACCTCTCCCTCCGGCTGGTAGAGCACGATTTCCCCCTTGTTTTCACCCCCGGCGGGGGTCTCCACTTTAGTCATTCCTTTCATTTTTACCTCGTTTAAAGCAAAAAAGATCGCCCCGCTTGCGCGGATAGCGATCTTCTAATAGCACCCTTTCTGGTGTTGGGGACAATATACAAAAATCTATTCGAAATAACTAAAAAATCGCCTGTTTCATTAGAAACGACTGCCCTTTTCTGTATTTTGAGGATATATTAAGTAAAAGCGAGTTGAACGCGCTATTTGCTCTGTGCCGCGGGCTTTGCCTGGACAGCAAGAACTTCGCTTTCGGAAAGCTTGAAGATGCGGGCGACCTTTTCGATGGAGTCGCCTTCTGCGAGCATGGCCTTGGCCATTTCGAGGCGTTCTTCGTTTGCCTTCTTGCGTTCTTCTGCGGCACCCTGGGCGCGGCCCTCGGCACGGCCTTCAGAAAAACCGATTTCGTGTTCAGCCTTCAAGTCCGTCATGTTTTTCGCCTCGCAGTTGAAAAGTTCCTCTACAAAGTTAATCAATTTAACGGAATC
>NZ_FQWR01000023.1:0-64059 GCF_900129735.1 Fibrobacter sp. UWCM
GTATACCACTTAACAAGAAAAAAGGATATATTTTAACTTAACCGGTAATGAATATGGTTGTTCATGAACCCACTATTAAAAAACCTACAAATCCAGTACTGTTTTGATGTCAAAATTGATCTTTGGACTTGCCCTGTTATATATGATGACTGATAAAAAGAAATCTGTTTCTTCGGTGTGCTATCTTGATGAAGCGGCAAGCATTGATGAAATTAACCAAAAAAATCTGATTAAGGCTGCTAGTGATTTTGGTTACAATATTCTCTTTGCGTCGCCCACGCCATTAACTACAGTAAGATATTGCATCAGAATAGAAAAACAAAATGGGAAAAATATAATATCCAATAAACAATGGATTCGTTTTGAAGACATAGATGAGGTTGATAATGACAAATAATATTTTGCTTGATTTATTGACTCGTTTGTATGAAGAAAAGGAAATCCCATATTCCTCTGTTGCTGCGGGCGTTCGTAAAGAATTTGAAAATTGGGGCGAACGGAAAAATTGCATAAGGGTTGTAATTCAAGGTCGTGGAAA
This sequence comes from Fibrobacter sp. UWCM, assembly GCF_900129735.1. Classification (NCBI taxonomy): domain Bacteria; kingdom Pseudomonadati; phylum Fibrobacterota; class Fibrobacteria; order Fibrobacterales; family Fibrobacteraceae; genus Fibrobacter; species Fibrobacter sp. UWCM. Next base: position 539 of record NZ_FQWR01000023.1, read on the forward strand.
AAGTTTTAAAGTTGTAAATGAAAATGCTTTGAAATGGGAAATAAATCACCTTAGTCCATGTATTGATTTGCAAGATTTGCCCACAAGAGTACAAAACCTCGCAATAAATAACAATACTAAAGCTGGCGAAACTACTCTTGAACGTTCGTATTTTCTATGCAAGGCTGTAGGGTGCAACATTCATATTAACGGAATTGATGTTTCCGCTGTAACAAAAGCCTTGGATTGCTTTGCTTTGTCAATATGTGATAACACCAATGGTGTTGCTTGTAACGATTCCTTGCTATTAGTAGAAAATCAACTTCTTTTGGATGATTTAAGATGGGTTCCATCAAGTTTTAAAGGAATCATTCTTTATTATGCAGGAAACCTATCAATGCGATTACGCAGTTGGATAAAGAAAAGTTCTTTTGCAAGCATAATGCTTTTCCCAGATTACGACGCTGTGGGTATTCGTAATTATGCAAATCTTATAGAAGACGTTCCTTGTGTAAAATGGTTCTGGATGGATAAATGGAAGGGAAAACTTGCTGCACATGGATGCAAGGAGCTTCGAAAAAAAGGAAATCAAGATTCTATATTTGAAAATCTATGGATTCAATTCAAAGAGAATGGTTTCCCAGATGCTGAATTGGAATCCTTAATGACTGAAATTCGTAAACAAGGTAAGATGTTGGAGCAAGAAGCTGTACTGGCTTAGCTTTTTCTCTTGCTTTGCGTTAGGGATAGTTACCCCTTGGGGCGGAGACTTGCAATGGAGATCCCCGCCTTCGCGGGGATGACAAGTGTAAGGCTCCGTGAGCGAAGCGAGTATAGCCCGACCCGGCATGGCCCCTATCGTGATTCTATCGCCACTGCGTGGCTCCAGAATGACAGGCTCCGGGGTGACAGATGGGGACAAGCCGGGGAACGCCCATTTTTTCGACATTATGCCCCGGCGTTCCCTGCCAGGCCGATTTCTGCGGCGTGTTCGCGCATGCCCTCTATGCAGATGGCGGCAACATCCTTCACGTCCATGCCGAGCAGGGCACAGCCTTTCAGTATGTAGTCGCGATTGCATTTGGCGGCGAATTTCTTGTCCTTGAACTTCTTCACGAAGCTTTTCACTTCGAGGTCCAGAATGCCGTTGGGGCGCATTCTTGCGCAGGCCTGGATGATTCCGGTGAGTTCGTCCACGGTGAACAGGCTCTTTTCCATGTTGGTCTTGGGTTCCACCTGGTTCACGATTTCAAAACCGTGCGCCAAAATGGCACGCACGTCTTCTTCGGAGACGCCCTGTGCGAGCAGTTCCTTTTCGGTGTGCTGCAGGTGCTCTTCGGGGAATTCTTGGTAGTCGTAATCGTGCAGGTAGCCCACGGCCTGCCAATGTTCAACGTCTTCGCCGAAGTGTTTGGCCATGGCGCCCATGGCGTAGCATACGTTGAGGGAATGGATGACCAGCGATTCTTCGGTTACGTGGCCCTTGTTGATTTCTTTTGCGCGTTCAAGTGTCAAGCTCATCTAATGCCTCCAAATTTTCAGTGGTAATATAAATATTTTCGCATGTCGGTTACACCCCGTTTGTTATAGAAAAAATTGATAATTCAGCATAATTATTAAGTATTGGACACGCGTGAAATCCCGTTCTATATTTGGCGACGCTTATGAAAAGAAAGAGTGTTGTCATACCGGGCTTCGGCCTTACTACGGGGGTGACCCTGGCGATTTTGAGCGTGGTGGTGCTGATTCCGCTCGCCTCGCTAGTCGTGTTTTCGGCCCAGATGAGCGCGAGTGAGATTATCGATGTCATCACGCGGCCGCGCGTGCTGTCCAGTTTTAAAGTGAGTTTCTTGACGGCTTTTATCGCATCGCTTATCAACGCGGTGATGGGCGTGGTTCTCGCCTGGGTGCTGGTGCGTTACACGTTCCCGCTCAAGCGCATCGTGGACGGAACCATAGAACTCCCGTTTGCGCTCCCTACGGCGGTGGCGGGCATCGCGCTTACGGCGCTCACTGCGGATACGGGCCTTATAGGCGGCTTTTTCGCGAATTTCGGCATCAAGATTGCGTTCACGCGCATCGGCATTACGGTGGCGCTGGTGTTTATCGGCATCCCGTTCGTGGTTCGCGCGGTGCAGCCGGTGCTCGAAAAACTGGATCCCGCCTACGAAGAGGCCGCGGGTGTGCTGGGCGCAAGTCGCACGCGGATTTTCTGGAAGGTAATATTGCCGGAACTGATTCCCGCCATCTTTACGGGTTTCGGGCTCGCTTTCGGGCGCTGCCTAGGCGAATACGGTAGCGTCGTGTTTATCGCTGGCAACATGCCCTTCGAAACCGAAATCGCACCGCTCATCATCATGTCGGAACTTCAGGAATACGACTATTCCAGCGCGACGACAATCGCCCTCGTGATGCTGGTGGCGTCGTTCATCACACTGTTCCTGGTGAACGTGGTGCAGAACAGGAACGCCAAGATTCTCAAGGGAGGTAGCTAATGAGTGCAGTTACGCAGAGCGGGCTACATCGCGATACGAAGGGTTCTAAGCTGGTCAGGTATTCGCTGATTGGCATAAGCCTGCTTTTCGTCTTCCTGATGCTTATTCTCCCGCTGATTACGGTTATTACCGAGGCCTTTAAGCAGGGCTTTGCGGTGTACAGCAAGGCGGTTAGCGACGATTACACCATCAAGGCGATACTCCTTACGCTAGAGGCTTCGTTCTTTGCGGTCGCCATCAATACGGTATTTGGGCTGTGTGCCGCCTGGAGCCTTACGAAGTTCAAGTTCAAGGGGAAAAAGATTCTTGCGACGCTCATTGACTTGCCGGTGACGGTTTCGCCGATTATCGCAGGCCTGATTTTCTTGCTCACGTTCGGCCGCCAGAGCCCGATTTTCCCGCTGTTGCAGGATGCCGACATCAAGATTGTCTTTGCTGTGCCGGGAATTGTGCTCGCGACGATATTTGTCACATTCCCATTCATTTCGCGTGAATTGATTCCGGTGCTGGAATCGCAGGGAACCGACGAGGAAGAGGCGGCGGCGCTCATGGGTGCGAAGGGCTTCACGATTTTCAGGCGCATCACCTTCCCGCATATTAAGTGGGCGTTCCTTTATGGCGTGGTGCTCTGCGCGGCGCGTGCCATGGGCGAATTCGGTGCGGTGTCTGTCATTTCGGGCCACTTGCGCGGAAAGACCAACACGCTCCCGCTCCATGTGGAAATCCTTTTTAACGAGTTCCAGTACGTGCCTGCGTTTGCGGTGGCGTCGATACTGGTGATGCTTGCCATTCTCATTCTGGTTGCAAGAAGCGTCATTGAACATAAGGGAAGAAAGAAATAGCCTTGAAAATTAGATCCCCGCCTGCGCGGGGATGACGATTATGAAATAGGAGGTTTTATGTACGTCGAACTCAAACATATCAACAAGCATTTCGGAAATTTCAAGGCCTCGGACGATGTGACTGTCGGCATCGAGAAGGGGAAACTCATTGGCCTTCTGGGCCCGAGCGGTTCGGGCAAGACTACGATTCTCCGCATGATTGCGGGGCTCGAGAACCCGGACAGCGGCGAAATCATCATCGACGGGAAGGTCATCAACGATGTGCCCGCGAGCAAGCGCGGCATCGGCTTCGTGTTCCAGAGTTACGCTCTGTTCCGCTACATGACGGTTTTCGACAACGTGGCTTTTGGCCTCAAGATTGCGAAGAAGCCCGCGAATGAAATCAAGGAACGCGTCCACGAACTCTTGGAACTGGTGGGCCTTTCTGGCCTTGAAAAACGTTACCCCAGCGAACTCTCGGGAGGGCAGCGCCAGCGTGTTGCCTTTGCCCGTGCGCTTGCTCCCAACCCGCAGCTTTTGCTCCTTGACGAACCGTTTGCCGCAATCGACGCGAAGGTGCGTCAGGAACTGCGCAGTTGGCTCAAGGGCATGATCCAGAAACTCGGCGTCACAAGCATCTTTGTGACCCACGACCAGGACGAAGCCATTGAGGTGGCCGACGAAATCATCATCACTAACCGGGGTCGCATCGAGCAGGTGGGCACGCCCTACGAGGTCTACAGCAACCCGAAAACCGCCTTTACGGCATCGTTCTTCGGCCAGCCCAGCATTTTCAAGGACTATAGTAATTTCCGCCGTTTCGACATCCTTAAAAATGCAGAGAATGCGATTGTGCGCCCGGAATTCGTGAAGGTGACCAAGAAAACCGAAGTGCAGAAGTACAAGAATTCTGCAGAAGAAGGCATCGTGGAAGAAGTAGATTTCCGCGGTTACGGTATCGAACTACGCGTCCGCGTGAACGGGGTCTTGCTTACGGCGCGGCGCTCCTTCGATCAGCCGAGAATCGAGGTGGACGAGAAGGTGGACGTGTTCATCTATCGCATGTTCGTGACCCAGGGAGATACCGCAACACTACTCGAGAACAAGTCGCTGCGTGAGCCGGTGGTGGTGATTTAACGAACGGATGCGGCTTTGTTATAGAAAAAACTGATAATTCCGCATAAAAATTAAGTATTGGACGGGGTTGAAATCCCGTTCTATATTTGGCTGCGGATAAAAAAATGTACGGAGACATGCTGAATGGAATTCAATACTGCTTTATTGCACCAGAATTTTGGTAGTGACCGATGTAGCGGTTCTACGCTTGCGCCGATTTACCAGGTGAGCGCCTTTTCCCAGGATTCTGCCGAAAAACTCGAAGCCGTGTTCAACAACAAGGCTCCGGGTTTTGCGTATACGCGCATCGCGAATCCCACAAACGATTCTTTTGAACGCCGCATCGCTTCGCTTGAGAAGGGCATTGGCGCGGTGGCCTGCTCTTCGGGCATGGCCGCGGTGACAATCTCGCTTTTGAACATTTTGCACGCGGGCGACGAAGTGATTGCGAGTGCTGGGCTCTTTGGCGGCACTATCGACCTGTTCCATGACCTGGAGGCGTTCGGTATCACGACGCGGTTCGTTACCGAAGTGACCGCCGAGAGCGTCCGTGAACAGCTGAACGAAAGGACGAAGGCGGTGTTTACCGAGCTTATCGGGAATCCGAAACTGAATGTCGTTGACCTGAAGGCCGTCGCGGATGCTGCCCACGAGGGCGGTGTCCCGTTTATCGTCGATAGCACGACTGCAACCCCGTATCTTGTGCATCCCTTTGATTTCGGCGCGGATATCGTGGTGCATTCGTCTTCGAAGTACATTAACGGCAGCGGTTCTGCGATTAGCGGCCTCATTATCGATAGCGGGAACTTTCCCTGGGATTACGCCCGCTACAAGGGCCTCGAGGAATACAGGCGTTTTGGCAAGTTCGCCTACATCGCGAAATTGCGCAACGGAATCTGGCGCAATGTGGGTTGCTGCGTTGCTCCCCAGACGTCTTTCCTCAATTCGCTCGGGCTCGAAACTCTCGGCCTGCGCATGGATCGCCTTTGCAGCAACGCGCTGCAACTCTCGGAATTTTTGCAGGGCTTTGATGACGTTTCTGTCAACTATCCGGCCCTGAAAAGCAGCCCCTATTACGACCTGGTGCAGAAGCAACTTGGCGGCAGGGGAGGCGCAATCCTCACGATTGATGCAGGCACGAAGGAACGGGCGTTCAAGCTGATTAATGGGCTCAAGTACGCGACTATCGCGACCAATATCGGGGATATCCGCACGCTGGTAATACACCCGGAAAGCACCATCTTTACGCACAGTTCCAAGGAACAGAAGGAACATGCGGGAATTTTCGAAGGGACTATCCGCGTGAGCATCGGTATCGAGAATATCGAGGATCTGAAGGAAGATTTTGAACAGGCTATAAAGAAGATTTAAACAGAGATGCCCGCCTTTGCGGGCATGACAAAAACGGAGACACAAAAATATGGCAACGGATTATGCAACTCTAAAAAAAGGCGGTTGGATGCGCCAGAAGCAGAAGAACAACTTCTCGCTGCGGGTGCGCGTCGTGGGCGGAAACCTGACCGCCACCCAGCTCGCTAAAATCGCGGAAGTCGCCGACAAGTACGGTGAAGGCTACGCCCATTTGACCTCCAGACAGAGCGTCGAAATCCCGTTCATTAAACTCGAAAACGTGGAAGACGTGAAGGCTGCCCTGGCCGAAGGCGGCGTGGAACCGGGCGTTTGTGGACCGCGCGTGCGTACCATTACGGCATGCCAGGGCGAAGCCGTTTGCCCCAGCGGGTGTATCGACACCTACGCGCTTGCAAAGGAACTGGACGACCGTTATTTTGCCCGCGAACTTCCGCACAAGTTCAAGTTCGGCGTGACCGGTTGCCAGAACAACTGCCTCAAGGCCGAAGAAAACGACGTGGGCATCAAGGGGGCCATCAAGGTCAAGTGGCTCGAGGACAAGTGCATCGGCTGCGGGCTCTGCGCAAAGACTTGCCGCAAGGGCGCCATCAAGGTCGAAAACAAGAAGGTCATCTTCGACGAATCGCAGTGCAACTTCTGCGGTCGATGCTACAAGTCCTGCCCGACGGATGCCTGGGAAGATACCCACGGCTACATCGTCTCCTTCGGCGGGCTTTTCGGCAACAATATCAACAAGGGCGAAACGATTATCCCCTTCATCGAAGACAAGCAAAAACTGCTGGACATCTGCGATGCGGCCATTACGTTCTTTGCCGAAAACGCGAAACCCGGCGAACGCTTCAAGTACACCATCGACCGCATCGGTCGCGACGTGTTTGCGAAGAAAATCCTGGAAGCGAGTGTCTAGCGTTAAGAAATGAGCTGGCGGCAACGTATTGCAGAAGAGGCCCGGCAAAGTTATCCGCACGAATGTTGCGGGATTTTGCTCGGGAAAAACGCCCCGGATGGCAAGTTCGAGGTGACGGAAATACGTGCTTTGCCTAACCGGATTCAGGGAGAGGGGAGAGGGACGCATTTCGAGGCGGACCCTCTCTTTCTTTACCAGGTGGAGCGGGAAATCGAGGGAAGTGGGCTTGAAATAGTCGGTTTCTACCATTCGCATCCCGATTACGAGGCGGTCCCGTCCAGGGAAGATGCCAAAAATATGGTCCCTGGGCTTGTTTACGTGATAGTTTCCGTGACAAGGGAAGGGGTTACCGATATCAGAAGTTATAGGCGTTATAAGAAAAACTGATAATTCTGCATAAAAATTAAGTATTGGACATAGGCAAAATCCGGTTCTATATTTCGCGTTGAAAATAATCTGATTGATTATTTTGTTTAAAATTCCACTTTTCTTGTACGGAGGAAAAAGTGAAAATATACATCTCGGCTACCCTTAGAAATTTTTTTGGTAGAAATGCGCGGATTGAAATTCCCGCGAGCACGGTACGGAAGGCTCTTGCCATCCTTTTGGACATGTATCCGGATGCCAAGAACATCCTTTACGATGAAGGCGGAAAATTACGGAATTTTATCCAGATTTATATCAACGGCAAGAACCTGACAGTGGAAACCCTCTGGGAAACGCCGTTTCCCGAAGAAACGGAAATCCTGTTGTTGCCGGCAATCGCCGGCGGATCGCCTGTTGAAGAAGCGGAGAGCGCTGCGGTCGAAAGTCTCATTTCGGACGAGAGGCGCAAGGAAGTCGCCTTCGATGACAACGAGGTGGAACGCTTTGGCAAGCACCTAATGCTTAAGGAAATCGGCGTGAAGGGCCAGAAACGCATCAAGGCGGCCAAGGTCGTTGTCGCGGGTGCGGGCGCGCTCGGGTCGCCTGTAATCCAGTACCTAGCCGCGGCGGGTGTCGGGACCATCAAGGTCATCGATTTCAACGAGGTTTCGCTCGAAAACCTGCAGAGCCAGGTACTTCACGGTTCCCGCGATATCAAGCGCCCGAAAGTCGCCTCCGTTAAGGACAAAGTAAAGAATATCAACAAGAATATCGAACTTATCGCTGAGAAGGTGCAGCTCGATTCTTCGAATATCCTGGAACAGATTGACGGTTACGATCTGGTGGTTGACTGCTCCGACAACTACAAGGCTCGCTACCTCATTAACGATGCGTGTGCGCTGCACGGCATTCCCGTTGTGTTCGGCGCGATTTACCAGTTCGAGGGCCAGGTGGGCATTTTCAATCTGGACGGCGGACCGTGCTACCGTTGCCAATTCCCGTCGCCTCCGCCGGCAGGGCTCATTCCTTCCTGTTCCGAAGGTGGTGCAATCAGTCCGCTTCCCGGCATTGTGGGGAGCATTCAGGCCAACGAGGCTCTCAAATTGATTCTCGGTATTGGCGAACACCTGAACGGGAAACTTTTGCATGTCGATAGCCTGTACCTGACTTCGCGAATTTTGAAGGTGGAACGCAACAGGAACTGCCCCATTTGCGGGAGCAACCCGACCATCACCGATGTTGAAGAAATCGATTACGATGAACTTTGCGGGCTCAAGACCGAAAACGAAATTCCGGTGGAGGGCTTTACGCCCGAAGAACTCGCGAAGAAGATTGACAATGGTGACCCGATGACAATTATCGATGTACGCGAACCGCACGAACGCGCGATTTTGCGCTTCCCGAACGCCATCGTGATTCCCATCGGGCAGCTGGCCCGCAGGCAAAAGGAACTGGACCCGAACAAGGATACGGTTTTCATTTGCAAGCAGGGCAAACGCAGCATTCTCGCCATCAACACCTTGCGCGAGGCGGGCTACACGGGGCCGCTCTACAACCTGAAGGGCGGCGTCGATGCCATGAAGGATATCATGTTCTCGCACGAAGGCGCGTGGCTATAAAATTTTTTCTTGCAAAAACCTATAGAACTAATAGGAATTCAAAAATCTGCACTGGATCCTATCGGCCTTCGGCCTCCAGGATGACAGGGTGCAACACTTAACACAAACCCAAGAGGTAAACCACTATGGCAAATGAAGCTACAGAAAAGAAAACCGGCATCAATGCGCTTGGCGCAAAGGCTGCCTACAACCTGGCGAACGTCACCAAGACCAAGCCGCAATTCGGTGCACTTACTCCCAAGTGGCTCACCAAGTTCCTTGAATTCAAGGGTCTCGAAACGGGCCTGTTCCGTGTGAACAAGGTCGTGGAAGGCGAAACCCCGCTCGATGTTCTTTGCAGCCAGACCAAGAAGACGGATATTATCCCGGAAGGCTACGTCGAATACGAAACCGAACCGCGCGAATATAAGCTCAATTCCATCTCTACGATTATCAACGTGAACACGGCCATCGAAGACGTTTACAGTTCTCCGTATGACCAGGTTCAGGAACAGCTCGGCCTCGCTATCGAATCGCTCCGCGAACGTCAGGAAAGCCTGCTCATCAACAACGACGATTACGGCCTGCTGAAGAACGTGGCTGATTCCCAGCGCATCCAGCCGCTCCGCGCTGACGGCCGCCCGACTCCGGACGATCTCGACGAACTCATTTCGAAGGTCTGGAAGGAACCGTCCTTCTTCCTCGCTCACCCGCGTGCCATTGCCGCATTCGAACGCGAATGCACCCGCCGTGGCGTGCCGCCCGTTGTCGTTGACATCGCCGGTGGCAAGTTCCTCACCTGGCGCGGAATTCCTCTGGTCCCGACCGACAAGCTCCTCGTGGATGGCGTGAAGAACCCGAAGTCCCAGGGCGGCAAGACCAATATCTTGCTCGTGCGTACTGGCGAAGCCAAACGTGGCGTGATTGGCCTTTTCCAGGCCGGTCTCAAGAACGAACACTCTCGTGGCCTTTCCGTGCGCTTCCGCGGCATCGACAACAAGGGCGTAGCTTCTTATCTGCTTTCCCTGTACTGCTCTGCGGCTATCCTTGCCGACGACGCCATTGCAGTTCTCGAAGACGTAGAGGTTGGCGAATACTATGATTACGAATAATCCAGATACCAGATCGCTGGAAGAGCTCGCCGGAGTTCCCAATGCGGCTGAACTGGAGCAGTTGGCAAATGAGTACTTTCCCGACTTGACGGACAGTGCTTATGCTGCAACTCCCGCAGCACCCGAAGTGCAGAACGCTTCTGCGGCTCAGGGAGTGAGTGCTGCCCAAGGGGCAGCTGCCATCAGCCAGACTCCCGCATTCGACTGGGAACATCCGTTTGCGACCTATGGCGACCAGCCGACTTCTTCGGCTCCGTTTGCCTATGGCGGCAATTCCACCGATACCTGGCTCAATACGGTTGAAGCCCCTGCGGTTCCCGAAGCAGAATTTGTGTCGCAGTTCGGCGATGTCCCGGCAGCGCCCGCGCCTGCAACGGGGTATTCTCCGAAGGTCCTTTCCAAGACCCAGGCGGCAGAAAACGCTCGCCCGATAGACGCTCCGACTTCTCTCGGAGGCGATTCCGTGAACAAGGCCGGCAACGCTAACAGCGGCTCCAATTCCCGCAACGAATCCATCCGCATCGGTTCTAAGAACCTTGCGCAAATCCGTAGCGACTTCCCGATTCTTTCGAAGCAGATAAACGGGCATCCTCTCGTTTGGCTCGATAACGGTGCAACGACGCAGCGCCCGCAAGTGGTGATTGACCGCCTCAAGTACTACTACGAAAACGAGAACTCCAACGTGCACCGTGGCGCCCATACGCTTGCGGCTGCATCGACGGATGCCTACGAAAACGCCCGTAACATCGTGCGTGACTTTATCGGGGCCCCGTCTTCGCAGGAAATCGTATTCGTACGCGGTACCACCGAGGCCATCAACCTGGTGGCCAACGCTTACGTGAAGCCGACGCTCCAGCCGGGTGACGAAATCATTGTCTCCATCCTGGAACACCACGCGAACATCGTGCCGTGGCAGCTCATTGCCGAAGAAACGGGCGCGATTATCAAGGTGATTCCCTGCGATTCTACCGGCCAGCTCAAGCTCCACGATTACGAGGCGCTATTCACGAAGCGCACCAAGTTCGTCTCCGTGACTCACGTTTCGAACGTACTCGGTACGGTCACCCCGATCGAGGAACTCATCGCCATTGCCCACAGGCACGGCGTGAGAATCCTCATTGACGGTGCTCAGTCCATCGCTCACATTCCGGTGAATGTTTCCGCCCTCGACGCAGACTTCTTCGTGTTCTCCGGACACAAGGTGTTTGCCCCGACCGGTATCGGCGTCGTTTACGGCAAGAAGGAATTGCTGGAAGCGGCCCGCCCGTATCACGGTGGCGGCAACATGATTGCCGATGTGACGTTCGAACGCACCATCTACAACGGAATCCCGAACAAGTTCGAAGCGGGAACCGGAAGCATCGCTGACGCTGTTGGCCTCGGTGCTGCACTCCAGTACCTCTCCGAAATCGGGATGCCCTGCGTATTCCGCTGGGAGCATGAGTTGTTGCAGTATGGTCTCAAGGAATTGAAGACCGTCAAGGGTCTGCACCTTGTAGGCACGGCACTCAACAAGGCATCTGCTCTCGCCTTCAAGCTCGACGGTTATTCCGACGAAGAAGTGGGCAAGAGGCTCGACGCCTACGGTGTTGCCGTGCGTACAGGTCACCACTGCGCACAGCCGGTGCTCAGGCATTTCGGTTACGAAACAACTGTTCGCCCGACGCTTGCGCTGTACAACTCTCCGGACGACATCGACGCACTCGTGAGGGCGCTGAAGACGTTCGCATAAAATGTGATGTGTGGAATGTGTAGTGTGGAGTGAAGATAATTTCATTTCACATCTCACATTTCACATTCCACACTATTCCTTAAATTTTTACCCTGAATTTTGTCATGCACGAACTTATCCAGGAATCAGAAGTCGAAAAAGCTGTCCAGACGATTTTTGCCGATTACAATCGCGGCAAGCATATCGACAACATTGACATCTATAATCGACCCGACCAGGCCGAGATTCAGACGATTTTGCAGAACCTGATCCGTGTGGTTTATCCCGGACATTTCAGGGACCGCTCGCACAAGATTTACAACCCGAAGAATAGTTTCGCGGTCATTATCGAAGATACTTTTTACCATCTCCACAAGCAGGTGGCCATCGCGCTGGATTATTGCAAGCTCCGTGGTACCATGACTTCGGACGAGCGCAAGATTGAAAGCTACCGCATCTGCAAGGAATTTTTCGCGAAGATTCCTTGGATTCGCGAATGTCTTGAAACCGATTTGCATGCCGCTTTTGATGGCGACCCTGCAGCCGGCTGCCTCGACGAAATTATCCTTGCGTATCCGGGCCTTATGGCGACAACCATCTTTCGCATTGCCCATGAACTTTACCTTTTGCATGTTCCGGTTCTCCCGCGGCTCATGACTGAGTATGCGCATTCCAAGACGGGAATTGACATCCATCCGGGTGCATCCATCGGCAAGTACTTCTTTATCGATCACGGTACGGGCATCGTGATTGGCGAAACTGCGGTTATTGGCAATAACGTGAAAATTTATCAGGGCGTGACTCTCGGTGCGCTCTCGACGCGCGGGGGCCAGCGCCTCTCCGGCAAAAAACGTCATCCTACAATTCAGGACAACGTAACCATTTACGCGAACGCATCCATTCTAGGCGGCGATACGGTTGTCGGCGAAAATGCGATTATCGGTGGCAGTGCCTTCATCACGAGTTCTGTCGCGCCCAATACCCGCGTGAGCATGAAGAGCCTCGAAATGGACTACGTTTCTACCGATAAGCAACACAAGACGGAAGAAATTACCCAGAGCGAGGAGTGGTACTACATTATTTAGACGAGAGAACGCTCGCAAACTCGCTACAGACGAAAGATTAATGTGCTCTGAATTAATTTAACGTCATCAAAAATCACAGGATGGCAACTTGCTATAGAAAAAACTGATAATTCAGCATAAAAACAATGTATTGGACGCGTGCGAAAACGCGTTCTATATTTGGGCCAGATTTAAAACATCAATGTACGGAGAAACAACAATGGCAGAATTCAAAATTGACGATACCATCGACATTACCGATGTCGTGTGCCCGACTACTTTCGTGAAGGCAAAAGTCGCCCTCGAGGAACTGGAAGAAGGCCAAATCCTTTCTATCCGCCTGAACGACGGCGAACCGGTGCAGAACGTGCCGCGCAGCATCAAGGAAGAGGGTCACGAAATCTTGAAACTCGACGACAACCAGGACGGAACCTACACGCTCATCGTGAAGAAGGTCGGCGACTAACCAAGGAGTATAAAATGATTATTACTGTTGCAGGAAACAAGAAAGAATACAAGGATGGCCTCACCGTCGCAGAACTGATTGAAGCCGAGAAGATAGACAACCCGCTTTACGTGACGGTTTCGGTGAACGAAGAATTTGTTGAGGGTGGAACTTTTGACAAGGCCGTGCTCAAGGACGGCGACAGCGTCGAGTTCCTCTATTTCATGGGAGGCGGTTGCTAATGGCTTTTACTAACGAACAGCTGGAGCGCTATTCGCGCCACATCATCTTGAAAGAGGTGGGCGCGAAGGGCCAGAAGAAGCTTCTGAACGCGAAAGTTCTCGTGATTGGCGCTGGTGGCCTCGGGGCTCCCGTGGCGATGTACCTTGCTGCAGCAGGCGTGGGCACGATAGGCATTGCCGATGCCGACGTGGTCGACCTTTCCAATTTGCAGCGCCAGATTATCCACGCTACAGCCGATGTGGGCAAGCCCAAGGTGCAATCCGCGAAAGAGACGATGGAAGCGATGAATCCCGACGTGAAGGTCATTACCTACCACACCTTCGTGACGAGCGAGAACATCCTCGACCTCATCAAGGACTACGATTTCATCATCGACGGCACCGACAATTTCCCGGCGAAGTTCCTCATCAACGACGCTTGCGTGATGGCGAAGAAACCTTTCTCCCATGCGGGCATCATCCGCTTCCAGGGCCAGCTCATGACGTATGTTCCGGGCCAGGGCCCCTGCTACCGCTGCGTGTTCAAGGAGCCGCCTCCGAAAGATGCCGTGCCGACCTGCAAGCAGGCGGGCGTGATTGGCGCGATGGGCGGCGTTATCGGTAGCTTGCAGGCGATGGAAGCCGTCAAGTACATTCTCGGCGTGGGCAATTTGCTCACGGGCTACTTGCTCACTTACAATGCGCTCACGATGGAATTCCGCAAGGTGAAACTGCCGACGCATACCGAAGACTGCGCTGTGTGCGGCACGCACCCGACCATCACCCAGCTCATCGACTACGAACAGGCGGTTTGCGACTTGAAACATTAAACCTTTGTTGTCATGCCCGCGTAGGCGGGCATCTCCCCTAAAAAAGATCCCCACCTTGGTGGCCATGCGCACTAAACAACAAGTTGTTAAGTGCTGTCCGCCCGGTCAAGCCGGGGATGACATTGGAGAAAAAATGATTTCCATTTCAAAAGACAACTACGAAAAAATCCTCGCGCATGCCGAAAAGAACCTGCCCGAAGAGGCCTGCGGGCTGATTGCGGGGCGCATCGAAGGTAGCGACAAGCATATCGAGAAGGTCTACCTGCTCACGAATATCGACCATTCGAACGAGCATTTTTCGCTGGATCCCAAGGAACAGCTTGCCGCCATCAAGGACATGCGTGCAAACGGCCTCTCGCCGCTGGGCAATTGGCATTCCCATCCGGAATCCCCTTCTCGCCCGTCGGAAGAAGACAAACGCCTTGCCTACGATAGCAGGGCGAGCTACTTGATTCTTTCGCTCATGGACCGCGAACATCCGGTGCTCAATTCCTTCCACATTGAGGGCGATACCGCCACGAACGAAGGGCTTGTAATCGCCTAAAGATCTCCGTACAACGGTGCCTCCGGGGCTTATGTGAAATTCCTGCCCTGGAGGCACTTTTGCGTTTTTAGTGCAAAAATGGTATTTTTGCGTTGTTTTGCCTAACAACGGGTTTTTCCGCGCGATAGGTGAAATTTGGGCTCCCTTATCTATATTATAGCCGGGTTTGTTATGGATAGGTTAAATCAACTCTTGGGAGAACGAAATGAAAAACCTGTCCGTATTATCGGTCGCCTTCCTGTGCGCTTCCATGGCCACTGCGGCGGAAAATTCAATCTACACCGGCACATTCTTCGACGATAGCGGAGCATACTTTGGCCCCGACTGCGAAAAGGACGGTTCACAGTCTACGGGCGCCTACTACACGGGCGATTACACGAGCCCGTTCAAGACGTTCCTCGGCAAGACTGACGAAGACATCCAGAATAAGCTTGACGAACTCTGGAATCACTATTTTGGCGGGCAGAACGACAAGACCGTGTATTACGAAGACAACGACGGCGGCTATATTGTCGATATAAACAACAACGACATCCGCTCCGAGGGCATGAGCTACGGCATGATGATTGCCGTGCAGACCAACCACAAGGAACAGTTCGGCAAGCTCTGGAACTGGGCCAAGAAACACATGTGGAGCAATCCTGCCACGGGTGGAAGCGGCTATTTCGCGTGGCAGGCAAACCGCGACGGTTCCGTGCGCGATTGGGGCAACGCTCCCGACGGCGAAATCTACTTCATGATGGCGCTTTTGTTTGCGGCCAACCGCTGGGACGACGCGAACTACATGAAGGACGCACAGAGCATCTTGAAGGCCTGCTGGAAAGGCAACGGCCAATCCCTGTACAGCGAACAGTCTTTTATCGCAACCTTCCAGCCGAGCGACGGCAACAACACCTGGGGCGACGCCTCTTACAGTTTGCCCGCATTCGTGGACCTGTTCAGCCGCTGGTCCGATACCAACACCGACAAGTGGAAAAAGGCGACGAAGGCCACCCGCGACCACATCTACAATTCCGCAAACCCGCAGTCGGGCCTGTGCAGCGACTACAGCAACTTCGACGGGACTCCGCACTACGCCTTTAGCGACAACTCCACCAAGTACGCGTTCGATGCCATCCGCTGCCCCATGAACTACGGCATGGACAGCTACCTGTTCGGCGTGGATATGGAACGCCAGACGAAAATCGCGAAGGTGATTACCGACTTCTTCGAAAAGGACGGGTACAGGCACGGGCATTTCAACTGGGACGGCACCAACGGATACGGCGATTTCACCATCGGCCAGGCGGGTGCGAATGCGGTTGCTACCTACGCCCTGCTTGAAGAAGAGGGCTACAAGGATTTGGTGAAGAAGGTGTTGCAGAAGGCCTGGGATTCCAAGCCCATCGTCGGTAGCCAGCGTTACTACGACGGCCTGGTGCATTACCTCGCCATGCTCCATCTCACCGGCAACTTCAAGATTTGGAAGAAGAAGCCCGAGATCGAGAAAAAGACTGCAGAAGGTGAATACAACGGCGTGAGTTACGAAAACGACACCACGTTCCATGCGTTTGAATCGTGCAAGCTCTACGAGGTGGCGGTGACTGCGAAGAAGGCTGCTCCGGGTCCGGACACTTCGCTTGTCGACCCGGATGCAATTGCAAATGCACTTAACTTTAATACTGACATAAAGATACGTGCACATGCAAATTCCATCTTTATCGAAAATGCGCCTGCCGGTTCCAGGTTCACGGTTTCTGACCTCAACGGTCGCGTGCTTGTGAAATCAAGAACGCAGTCCGCGATGCACGAAGTGCGTATCGAAAACAGGGGAATGCTGCTTGTGATTGTCGGTAACAGGGCGTACAAAGTTGTGAAATAAATTTTCTTGACCGCGTGTTTTTGCTTCGGGGCAGGCATCGTGTTTGCCCCGAAAATTTTTATTTTTGGGACGTTGAATTTTATTTTTGAATCGGTAGAAAAAGATGTTTAAAGTAGGTTTTGATAACGAAGCGTACCTCAAGACGCAGTCCGAAAAAATTGCCGAACGCATCGCGAAGTTCGGCGGAAAACTTTACCTGGAATTCGGCGGAAAACTGTTTGATGACCATCACGCATCCCGCGTGTTGCCTGGCTTCGCGCCCGACAGTAAAATCCGCATGCTCGAAAAAATCAAGGATAAGGCCGAAGTCATTATCGCCATTAATGCGGGTGACATCGAAAAGAACAAGGTCCGCGGCGACCTCGGTATTACCTACGACCAGGACGTGCTCCGCCTGATTGACGCTTTCCGCGGTTATGGCCTCTACGTGAGCTCTGTGGTGCTGACCCGCTGGCAGGAACAGCCGAGTGCCGTTGCCTACCAGAAGAAGCTGGAAGGACTGGGACTCAAGGTTTACCGCCACTACCCGATTGCGGGTTACCCGAGCAATATTCCTTTGGTTGTAAGCGATGACGGCTACGGCAAGAACGAGTTTGTCGAAACGACTCGCGAACTTGTGGTGGTGACGGCTCCCGGCCCCGGGAGTGGAAAGATGGCCGTGTGCCTCTCGCAGATTTATCACGAGAACAAGCGTGGCATCAAGGCCGGTTACGCGAAGTTCGAAACGTTCCCCATCTGGAACATCCCGCTTAAGCATCCGGTGAACCTCGCGTACGAGGCGGCGACCGCCGACCTGAACGACGTGAACATGATTGACCCGTTCCATTTGGAAGCTTACGGACAAACTACCATCAACTACAACCGCGATGTGGAAATTTTTCCGGTGCTGAACGCGCTGTTTACACGCATTCTGGGTGAATCTCCGTACAAGAGCCCCACGGACATGGGCGTGAACATGGCGGGCAACTGCATTATCGACGATGAAGCTGTTTGCGAGGCCGCCAAGCAGGAAATCATCCGCCGCTACTATAACACGCTCTGCGACGTGCGCAAGGGCAATGCGGAAAAGGACCAGATTTACAAGCAGGAACTCATCATGGAGCAGGCGCAGATTAGTACTGCCGACCGCCCCGTGATTGCGGCTGCCGTGGAACGTGCGCAGTTGACCGAAGGTCCCGCGGTCGCCATCCAGCTGAACGACGGTGCTATCATCTCGGCGAAGACTTCTTCGCTGTTGGGAGCATCTTCTGCCATGCTGCTTGACGCACTCAAGCATCTTGCGGGTATCCCCGACGAAGTGCGCCTGCTTTCGCCGATGGTCATCGAGCCGATTCAGAATCTGAAGACGAAACAGCTTGGCCACAGGAATCCGCGCTTGCACATGGACGAGGCGCTCGTGGCGCTCTCTGTGTGTGCCCTCACGGACTACAACGCGAAAATCGCCCTAGAGAAGTTGCCGGAACTCCGCCACTGCGAAGTGCATTCCAGCGTTATCCTCTCGCAGGTCGATGTGGGCGTGTTCCGCCGCTTGGGCGTGAACCTCACGACGGAACCGAACTATCAGTCCGGCAACCTTTACCATGGATAAAAAGTCGTCTAGACTTCGTCTAACTTCGTTCTCAACCCAACTCGCCGTACCAGTTGTACGGCTTCGGGGTCTGCGGCCTCGTTATACTCGTCTATACGACTTTTTAATGACTTTTCTCTAGTTGGTGCGAAGATTTGAAAAAAAAGCCGCGATTGAATCGCGGTCTTTTTGATGTTTGCGGTGCGGCCCCTCGGCAAGCTCGGGGACCTTATTTGACGGATGCAGTCAGCAGTTTTGTTGTGAGTTGCAAGCGCCCGGTATTAACCGGGCGTGGCAACGAGAGCGAGGCCTAACGGGATTTACTTGCCAGCGGCTTGGCCGAGCAGTCGTGTGACTGCTGCCACATACTCAGCCGGGTTCGGGAGCGGAGAACCTTCGGCAAGCAGAGCCTGACCGTAGAGGGCCTTCGGCCAATCGCCCAGGTCTTCCTTCGCGGAGGCGTTCAGCGCGAACAGGAGCACAGCAATGAATGCGATTGCTGTTTTCTTGAAATATTTGGACAAATTAGTTACCGCCGTTTCGTGCAATACCTATCAGGTAGAATAGACCGAAAACTACGATATCCGCCGCCACGATGGTCGAACCCACGGGAGTCCCGGCGAGAATAGCGACTACGATGCCGATAAGCGAGCAAATCACGGATATGGTGGCCGCAGCGACCGTCACCGAGAAAAAGCTCTTGAATACGCGCATGGCCGAAAGTGCCGGGAAAACCACGAGGGCGGACACCAGGAGCGCACCGACCAGGTTCATGGCGAGTACGATAATCGTTGCGACGATGACCGCAATCAGCAGGTTGAAAAGCGCAGTGTTGACGCCTGTGGCTCGTGCGAAATTCTCGTCGAACGTGATGGAGAAAATCTTGTTGTAGAAGAGGACGAAGCAGAAAAGAACCACGCACGAGAGCGCTATGCACAGGATGACCTCTTCCAGTTTCAGTGTGAGGATGGACGTGGAACCGAAAAGCGTAGTGCACACGTCGCCCGAGATGTTTGCCGAAGTGGAGAATATGTTCATCAGCAGGTAGCCGATGGCAAGCGCTCCGACCGATACCATGGCGACGGCGGCATCGCCCTTGATGCGAGCGTTCTTGCCGGTGCAGAGCAGGAGTACTGCCACGGCTATGGTTGCCGGCAAGATGATGAGCATGTTGTTTGTCACCTTGAGCACTGCTGCAATGGCAAGTGCGCCGAATGCAACGTGCGAAAGGCCGTCACCGATATAGGAGTAGCGCTTGAGTACGAGAGTAACGCCCAGCAGTGACGAACAGAGCGATACGAGTACGCCTACGATAATCGCGTAGCGCACGAAGGGAAAGTCTAGATAGAAAAGAAGCGTATCAATTGGCATACCGTACATTGTCATCCCCGCGAATGCGGGGATCTCCTTGACTTGAGGTTTTATCTTCCTTTAACTGATATTTGGTCGAAGTTCATCACGCGGGTAGCATCGTCCAGGGCGGAATCCACGTCGTGCGTGACCATCACGATGGTCATGCCCTTCTTGTGCAGGTCATTGATGACGCGGTACATCGTTTCCGTAGATTCGGGATCGAGGCCGGTTACGGGCTCGTCGAGAAGCAATAAGCGTTCGGCAGCGCAGAGGGCCCGGGCCAAAAGCACGCGCTGCTTTTGGCCTCCCGAAAGCTCGCGGAAGCACGACTTGCGCAAGCTTTCGGTGCGGGTGAGCGCCATGCATTCCATGGCGCGCTCCCGCTGGGCCCGTCCATAAAACGGCAGCAGGCGGAACTTGCCCTGGAATGCGGAAAGAACGATTTCTTCCACCGATGCGGGAAAATCCCTCTGGACCAGCGTCATTTGCGGCAGGTAACCGATTTCACTGCGCTTGAGCCCTTCGCAGAGTTCGATGTCTCCGGACTTGGGCTTGAGCAAGCCTGCGATTCCACGGAGGAACGTTGTCTTGCCGGAACCGTTGCGTCCGATGATGCAGAGGTAGTCCCCGACATTCACGTCGTAATCCAAGTCGCGGACCAGGTCCTTGCTTCCGTAGCCGAGCGTCAGCTGGCGGCATTTGATCAGAGGGATTAAATCGTTCATATTGATTACTTAGAGATTCTTCGACTCCGTGCTTCGCACTTCACTCAGAATGACACGTTGTTTTATTTTAAAGCCTTTTTCAATACTTCCAGATTGTCGCGCATGATGGAGAGGTAATCGACGCCGGCCTTTATCTGTTCGTCCGTCACCGACTGCATCGAATTGAGCGTCAAGACCTGCGCGTTCTTGGAGTTCTTGCTCGCATCGAGAATCGCCCGGGCGATTTTCCCGTCGCTGCCGTCGATAGTCAAAATGGCGGGGAGCGCAAGCGAATCCATCTTGTTCGCAAGGAAGGTTACAGTCTCGAAACTCGCTTCGCTCTCGGCGGAACAGCCGGCAAATGCGGCATAGTACTTAATGCCATAATCGTCCACCAGATAGCGAAACGGGAAACGGTCGCCGAACAGGACTGTCTTTTGCGAAGCGTCCGAAACGGCCGTGGCAAATTCCTTGTCCATTTCCCAGAGTTTTGCGTTGTAGAGGACAGCGTTCGCTGTGTAAATTGACGAATTTGCGGAATCCACCTTCGAAAGCGATTGGGTGAGCGCGTTTACCAAAATCCAAGCGTTCTTCAGCGAAAGCCAGATGTGCTCGTCGTTCTCGACTTCTTCGTGGTGATGATGCTCGGAGGTCGCCTCGGCGTGCTCATGGTGCTCGTCTTCGTGCTTTTCGGCATGTTCATGTTCCTCGGCCTGCATGCCTTCCACGATTTCTTCTTTCTTGACGTGGTCGCCGAGTGCCTTCATCAGGTTCAACGCGATGCGCCCTTCCTTCGGGGTTGCCTCAAGAGCCTTCTCAATCCATTCGTCAGACTCGCCTCCCACGTAAACGACGAGGTCGGCCTTGGCGATGGTCGCAATGTCCTTGGCCGAGGGCTTGTAGCTGTGAAGGTCGGTGCCGTTCTTGATGAGCAGTTTCAGGTCAACTGCATCGGCACGCTCGCCGATCACGTTCTTCAGCCAGTCGTACTGCGGGTAGATGGTCGCGACGACGGAAATCTTTTCCGGTGCGGAATCCTTTTTCCCGGATTCCGTGTTGCAGGCGGTCAGCAAGATCGCTAACGCAAAAAACGATATTGCAATGGATGCAACTTTTTTCATTTAAAGGTCCTTGTCCGTATGGACAAATGTTGTTGATGTTGTTATGCGGCTTTGTACCGCTCGTCGTCTTGGGTGCGACGCACATCAATTCAACAACAGGACCTTTTGCGAAACAAGAGTGGCTCGGCACGTATCGAGAACCTTGATGCGGGGGAGCCTGAAAAACACGCAGCAGAGCGCGATTTCAAAAGGTGCGACGACCATTTCCATGCAGACCGTAATCAGTTCCAGGCAGCGATGGATATGGTGGCAGACGTGGCAATGTTCGCCGTGGCAATGGTGTTCCAGGTGGCGTGACACGTAGAGCGACGCCAGGACAACCAGAAGCCTGTCAAACAGGGCCTTAAACATGGTGCATACGCCTCCGCGGGAGGGGCTTCTTCGCGGCTATGGAGCATCCGGCGCAGCGCCCGAGCAGAACCGACTGCTGCTGGTCCAGTTCAAAGCCGCTTACGCGCTGTACCGAAAGTTGCAGCATCTTGAGTGCGGGGCCTTCCAGGTGGAAAAACTTGCCGCATTCCTTGCACACGAGGTGCATTTTCTCCTGGCACTTGCTCGGGCCCGTGTAGCGGTACTGGAGTTCCTTGTTCTCTTCGGCCCCGACAATCTGGACGATACCCGCTTTTTCGAGACGGGCGAGGTTCCTGTAGATGGTGCTCAGGGAAACGGAGCGCAGGTCCTGGGCTATATCGGAGGCCTTGAAAATCCGGTCAGGATTCTTGACCATGAAGTCCATGATGACTTGTCGCGTTTTCGTCTTGTATTCTAATTTGCAAATCATTCGCAAATTCAAATTTAACAAAAAATGGGTGCGTTGTCAACGAAAAAGCCCGCGAATGGGCCGCGGGCTTCTCGTAAATGTGGTTGTATTTAGCGTCACTTCACGCTGGCGGTCAGCAGCTTAGTAATTGCGGCAACATATTCAGCCGGGTTCGGAAGCGGAGAGCCTTCGGCAAGCAGAGCCTGACCGTAGAGGGCCTTCGGCCAGTCACCCAAATCTTCCTTCGCTTCGACCTTCTTCTTGAGCATTTCGCAAATCGGGTGCGTCGGGTTGATTTCCAGAATGCGCTTGCTCTTCGGCAAGTTCTTCTGGCCCATAGCCTTCATCATGCGTTCCATCTGGGCGCTCATCGCATCTTCGCTCGTCACGAGGCAGCAGGGGCTATCCTTCAGGCGGCTAGACACGCGGACTTCCTTGATGTCTTCGTCCAAGACTTTCTGCAGGTTTTCGCAGAGGCCCTTAAAGATTCCCTTGTTGGCTTCTTCGGCCTTCTTTTCGTCTTCGGTCTTTTCGAAATCCACGTCGCCGCGGGCGATGTCGTGGAACTTCTTGTCGCCGAATTCGGTGAGGCTCGACATCATGAATTCATCGATGCCGTCGCTCATGAGCAACACCTCGTAGCCCTTGGCCTTGAAAGCTTCGAGCATCGGGTTGGACTTCACGGCGTTCTTGTCGCCGATGAGGTAGTAGATTTCCTTCTGGCCTTCCGGCATGCGCTTCACGTATTCGTCAAGGCCCACGAGAGCGTCGCCCTCCGTCTTGGTGCTTTCGAAGCGGAGCAACTTCTTGAGTTCGTCAAGATGTTCCCAGTTCATGTAGAAGCCTTCCTTCAAGACCATGCCGAGTTCGCGCCACCAGGCGTTGTACTTCGCGGCATCCTTGTCGGCCATGTTCTGCAAGGTGTCGAGCACCTTCTTGATGACGTGCTTGCGGATGTTGGTGATAATCTTGTTGTTCTGCAAGATTTCGCGGGACACGTTCAGCGGCAAGTCTTCGCTATCTACCACGCCGCGCACAAAACGGAGCCAAGGCGGCAGCAGGTCCTTGCAGTCGTCCATGATAAAGACTTTCTTCACGTAGAGCTTGAGTCCGTGCAGTGCATCGTTGTGCCAGATGTTGAACGGGGCCTTGGACGGAATGTACACGAGGCTCCAGAATTCCTGGGAACCTTCGGCGTGGCTGTGGCTCCAAGCGGCCGGTTCGTCGGCTTCGTGGCTGATGACGTTGTAGAAGTCCTTGTACTGTTCTTCGGTGACTTCCTTTTCGCTCTGGCGCCACAATGCCTGCTTTTCGTTCAAACGTTCTTCGGGCTTTTCTTCGAGTTCGCCCTTGTCGTTCTTCGTTGCTTCGGGGTGGAAGTAAATGCCGTAGCTCACGAAGCCGCTGTACTTCTGGACGATGTCCTTGATTTTCCATTCGCTTGCGAAGTCTTCGGCGTCTTCGTCGTCCTTCAGGTACAAAGTAATCTTGGTGCCCACCTTGTCGCGCGGGGCTTCGGAAATCTCGAATTCGCCCGTGCCTTCGGAAGACCACAGGTAACCCTGAGTTTCGCCGGCCTTAAGGGTCAAAACTTCGACCTTCTTTGCGACCATGAACACGGAGTAGAAGCCCACACCGAACTGACCGATGAGATCGACGCTGCCCTTGTCGCCTTCCTTCAAATTCTTGATGAAGTTCTTGGTGCCGCTACGGGCGATGGTGCCAAGGCAGTTGATCAAGTCTTCCTTGTTCATGCCGATACCGTTGTCTTCCACAACGATGCGCTTGCCTTCCTTGTTCACCGAGATGTCGATGCGGAGCTGCGTGCCCTGCGGCAAGAGTTCTGCGTTTGAAAGCGAGAGAAAACGGCGCTTGTCCAGTGCGTCCGCCGCGTTGGAAACGAGTTCGCGGAGGAAGATTTCCTTGTTGCTGTAAAGGGAGTTGATCATCAAGTTCAGCATGTCGCGAACTTCGGTCTGGAATTCCATCTTCTCTGTTGCCATTTTTCTGTCCTTTGTCATTCCCGCTGTCATTCTGGAGCCACGTAGTGGCGATAGAATCATTGGGAACGCCTTGATGTTTAATTTTCGAGCGGTTTAGACTGTCAAAACGTTTCAAAATGAAACAAATTGGCGGTCCCGCCTTGTTTCCGCTATAGTAATTGCAAGAACCGTGCCAATGGTTCGACAAGCTCACCAACCGTGGTTCGACATAAGGTCACTGAGCCGGTGCGCTGAGTTTGCCGAAGTGCACCAATATATTATATTTCGGAAAAGCCTGCTTTTTGGGGCTAAAAGGAGATTTATGAAAAAGGCGTTCTTGAACATGTTTATCCTGTCGCTGGCAGTAGCGTTCTGTGCCTGCGACGATTCCGCGTCGGGTTCTCCCGAAAACGGGGGCGACTCGGGTAAAACTGTGGAATCGAAGGGGAGTTTCCCTGCAGGCGGTGACTCGGATTTTTACTGCGAGGCGACCATCGGTGTTGATTCCGACGGCAAAAACTGGAGCCAGATAAAGTTGAATATCCCGAACTACAAGGGGTTTGTGGAACGGATCGTGTTCGACGATGCGGGTAACGGCTCGCAGTACTATGAAGAGTCCTATTTCAAGATATCGCCGATGGATAAGGCCGAGATGTGTTTGGAATTCGAACAGGCGCTGCGGGAAGACCTTGCAGATAAAAATGTTACCGATTCCTATTGTGGCGAAGGCGTTTCGTATTTCGTGATTGAGTTTGAAAAAGTCAAGCTGGAACGACTCGCGTCATATGCGGAATCCTTCAGGGAAGACTGCGAAGATTACGAACGTGACTGGGAAGATGGCGAGTACGCCCGCTACCAGAAATAAATTACGTTCAAGATAAAGTAAGTTTCGTTACTTCAGGTAAATTCTTTGCTCGTCGCTTAGCATCAGGATGACGGGGAGTGCCGGTGCGACAAATACATTGCCCTCGAGAAAGCCTCCTTTCAGGAACTGACCGTTGAGACTGAATGCCTTGTACGGGGAGTTGGGCTTGGCGCCTGCAATCTGGTAGCGGTTCTGGCCGAGTTTTTTGAAACTGAACCATGCTTGTGATAGTCCCGGGATTGCGGGGGAGGCTGTCGTGGATTCGGGCGGAAACTTGATGTCCGGGCACGTGTTCAGCGTGTCGAGAAGGATGGTGAATTCTCCGGCAACGGTCGCAAGTGCGAGAGGCATGTCAACCATGTCGACGTCTTTCCTGCCGTTTCTTCCTCTCTGCTCGGGCGGATTGAATACACAGCCGCCGTAACCGTAATCTTTGCTGTAGAATTTCTGGCACAATTCAAATACGTGTGTCACGAGGGAATCGGCCTGTTCCGCCGTGCCCTTGAATACGCCCGCCTTCTGCAGGCGCGGGAACTCGTCCTTGTACACGTCTTTGTGGTTCACGGTGAAAAGTGAATCCATTCGTGAATTCTCGTCTTCGGAGTAGGTGACTCGCGCAACCTTGACCACCTTCTCGGTGACAATCACGATCATGGTAGAGTCCAGGGTCGACCTGTAGACCCATGCCGTATCGGTGCTGGAGGCATTCTTGACCGCAGGCTCGCGCTGGCTCATCTTGGAGAGGTCCAGGTAGTCTCCTTCGAACAGGTAGAGCGCTGTCGCCGGATACCCCATGTAGACGTCGGTACTGCCGCCTCCGCCCTGATGGTGGGTGACGTTGCATTCCGTCGCATGCAGGCTTGCGGCTCCGATGCCAGCGGCAAACGCGCCGGCAAATAGAAATTTGGTGAATTTCATGATTTGTTCTCCTTTCTTGATATTGTAATAATAACACAAAAAGAGGCGCCCTGTCAAGAGCACCTCTTTTTAAAATGGATGGTCTGGCCGCTTAGCCGAGTACCTTCTTCTCGAAGTCGCCGAGGCAGTCGACGAGAGCCTGAACGCCTTCGACCGGCATCGCGTTGTAGATGGATGCGCGGAAGCCACCCACGGAGCGGTGACCCTTGAGCTGCTGGAGGCCGCGAGCCTTAGCGAATTCGAGGAATTCCTTGGCGAGATCGTCAGCCTTGTCGGCAGCGACCACGTCCTTGTTGAACACGAACGGGACGTTCATGATGGAGCGGTCTTCCTTGGCAGCCGTACCGACGAACACCTTGGAGTTGTCGAGGGCGCTGTAGAGGAGAGCGGCCTTGCTGCGGTTCACCTTTTCGATTGCGTCCACGCCACCGAATTCCTTGAGCCACTTGAGGGTGCGGTTCATCACGTACACGGCGAAAACCGGAGGCGTGTTGAACATGTTCTTGTTGTCGATGTGGGTCTGGAAGTTGAGCATGGTCGGGATGGTGCGGTTCACCTTGCCGAGCAAGTCCTTGCGGATGATGGTCACGGTCACGCCAGCGCAGCTGATGTTCTTCTGGGCGCCGCCGTACACAACGCCGAAGTCAGAGACGTTGATCTTGCGGGCGAGGAAGTCGGAGCTCACGTCGGCCATGAGGAAGCCGGACTTCGGCTTCGGGAAGCTCTGCCATTCCGTACCGTAGATGGTGTTGTTGGCGGTCACGTGGAGGTACGTGGCGTTGTCGCTCATCTTCAGGTTCTTGTCGATGTGGTTGTACACATCAGCCTTAGTGTCGCAGGCGACGTTCACGTTACCGAACAGCTTGGCTTCCTTGCAGGCCTTGTTGGCCCAAACGCCGGTCAGCGCGTAGTCGGCCGTTGCGTTCTGGTCGAGGAAGTTCATCGGGAGCATGCAGAACAGGAGTGAACAACCACCACCGAGGAAGACGATGTCGTAGTTCTCGGGAATGCCCATCAAGTCGCGGAGGAACTGTTCGGTTTCGGCGAACATGTTTTCGATCGGCTTTGAACGGTGACTCATGGAGAGAATGCTGATGCCGCTGTTCGCGTAGTCGATGCATGCAGCAGATGCTTCCTTGAGTGCTTGTTCGGGCAGGACGGACGGGCCTGCGCTAAAGTTATAGACCTTATTTGCCATGGTTGTGTTCCTTTTTGTTTTGCCGGGGAACGTCCCGGACTATAAATTTACGGGCGTAAAAATAGCAAATTGCGCCCTGCTCGGCAATGGGCTACAGGTGCTACCTATCGCCTCGTTTTTCCCTTTATCTCTATTTGTGAAATTGTCGCGGCTACGGCAGAAACGCCCCCGATGAAAGCCGCGATAAAAGCCCCGCAGAACAGGTATAGCGGCAAGGAATAGATGGCGCCGTTCGTAATAGCCAGGTACTTCAGCTCGCTCGTGCCATTGAGGCTGTCCTTGACGGAGTAACGCCAGCGCTCGAAGGTGTAGTCCATGAAACCGCTCCCGAAGTAGTAGGCGTTGATGATGAAAATCAGGCAAATCGAGATGACGCTCCCGACGACGGGAATCAGGTTCAGGAGGAGGCAGAGTGCGGTCAGCAGCAGTTGCTTTGCCGTGTTCCGGAGGGCGATGAGCAGAGCCCTCCAGATATCCTTCAGGGTCTGTTTCGCGTCGAACGGGAACTCGTTGCCGGTGAGGATGGCTTCGGCCTTTTCCGAAAGCATCGTGTAGATGGGCGACATCAAGACGTTCACGATGGTGCCGCCGATGAAAATGAAGACGATGAAGAATATGATGGGGAGGACAATCTTGATGGCGACCATGCCGGCCTGTATCCAGCCGTTCATGTTCTCGGTGTGCCGCTCGATGATGCTGTTAATCCAGTCCCCGATGCCGACTCCGGAAAAAATGAAGGCGATTACCAGGATGATGTTGAGGACAACGGGCAGTACCAGGTACTTGGTGAGTTTATTTGTCCATATCAGACGGAGCGCCTTTGGGTATGCGGCGAGCCCGCTTACAATCTGCTCCTTTATTCGAATCATTCCTTGATTTTTCCCTTATAAAAAATGCCCCGCGATGCGGGGCGAAAAATGCGCCTTTGGGGCTATGTTACACGCCGAGGGCTTCGATGGCGGCCTTGTACTTCTTGAGGCGGAACTTCGTCTTGAGTTCGCGTCGTTCCTGCCTGTGGATGTACTTGTCTTCCATGAGCACGTTCAAGATGGCGCTCTTGGCTTTTGCTGCGATGGGATTGTCCTTGAGGGTTTCCACGAAGCGCACAAAGTCCTTCTCGCGGGCGTCGTAAGTTGCGTCTTCTGCGGGTACGCCCTTTTCCATGAGCCTGCAGCTGTACTCGTCAATCCAGCCCTGGTTCTTGTGGTAGGTCATCTTCTGGATAAGTTCGACCATGTCTGCCGGAACGCCCATCGCGATGACTTCTTCGGGGGTCTTCTTGGTGGCGCCCGTAATCAGGTCCTGCAGAATCGCAAGAACCTGCACGTCTTCGGATTCGCCCTTGTTCTTGAGGTAATCCGCAACGTTCTGGAGAAAGTCAATGTAGGGGCCGCCGGCCTTGTCCTTCTGGTCTTTGTGGACTTCGGCGGCAATCTTGTAGGCGTCTGCGTAAGAGAGCATGTTTGTTCCTTGTGATAAAAAACTTGTTTGCCCGGTGGGCTCTAGCACAATATATATAAAATGAACCGGAGAGTTTGTTGCATTATCGTCCAAAATGGAATGATTGTCAGATTTCTTCCATTTTTAGCGGTTTGCCGGAGAACGTCTTCACGTAAATCTCGTTCGTGATGTAATCCTTCCAGTTTTCGGGGGTCTTGCCCGTATCGACGAACTTGCAGATGTCGGCGATGGCGCCCGCGAGGCCTCCGCTTTCTTGCAGGGGCTTGTTTTCTGTAGACCTGGACCGGCACAGGCTGAGGGCGGTCCCGAGCACGTTCACGTTGCGGAGTTGCTTGATTTCGGTCGCGAGTTCCGTGTGTACTGTTTCCGTGCTGGCTACGGCGGTTGCAATCTTTGCAAGCGCCTCGGCCTGGGCTTCCAGTGCGCGGGTCTGTGCCTGAATCGTTTGCAGGAGTCTCTCGAATTGTTCGTCGGTCATTTGAATGTCCTTTTTGGGGAGTTTCCTTTCTTAATATAGCATAAAAAGAAAGTTTGTGCACAAACTGGGTGAAATTTTCTATATTGTGCGCGACTTGCTCGCGTAGCTCAGTTGGATAGAGCAGCTGCCTTCTAAGCAGCGGGTCGTGGGTTCGACTCCCGCCGTGAGTATAAAAACCTTGGGCGCCATTTGGCGTCCAGGGTTTTTATTTTTGCGGGTGGTCGAACCCACGAGCGGGCGAGTGTGGGTTCGACTACGGCAGAAGGCGAGTGATGCGACGGCGAACTTGTTCGCCGGCATATCCGAGCCAAAGCCGGAGCTGCTACGTGTAGCGGAGCAGCCTCCCGCCATGATTTAAAAGCAGATTTATTTCTTTATCTTGTTCAGCATCGTCCGCAGGTGGTTGATGTGCGACTCGTCCATGCTCTCGTAGCGGTAGAACGTGCCGTCGGGGAGAACCAGGTAGAGCACCGGCACGTAGCCGTTGCCGTAGAGCGGGCCGAATTTCTGCGAACCGTCCTGGAATACCGGAATGACCACTTTGAACTGGTCGATGAACATGCGGATGTCGTTTTTCTTGATGTTCCCGCCGATTGCGATGGCGATACCCGTGACTCCGGCCGCCTCGTATTCCTTCATGATGGCCTGCACTTCGGGCATGTGCTTCTGGCAGTGCGGGCACTTGGGACTGAAGTAGTATATCATCAGCGGGCGCTTGGCAAAGTGACTAAAGAGAATGCCCGGGTCGCTCACTCCGGAGAGCGGCAGGCTGAAATCCATCTTGATGGCCGTCCCCGCGGAATCCTTCATGAGGGGCACGTCTGCCATCTGCGGTTCAGGTGCTAGCTGGGCGAGCGACATGGTGGCGGTCAAAGTCAATAATGTCAAAATACGTTTTGCGAATCGCATAGATACTCCTGAAAATCGTTTGGCCGGTATGAACGGCCTTTCACGCCTTGTAAAATACCAAAAAATGGCGTGAAAAGTGTCATGAAAACGCAAAATTTCGCGTTTTTGTCGCAAAAAGGGAATTTTAATCACATTTTTGGTGGGGGTAGGTGGAAAAAACTAGGCAGCCGCAATTGGCTTGATGTTTTCGAGTTCTTTTGATAGCTCTATCTTGAGGTTTCGAATGTCGATGTCGTCCTGCAGGGAGATGAAATATTCATCGGATACGCCGAAGAACTTGGCAAGCCTCAAAGATGTATCGACTGTGATTCGCCGGCGGTCGTGAAGGATGTCTTGGATTCTGGAAACGGGAACGTTGATTGCTTGGGCGACCTTGTAGGCGGACAAACCCATGGGGGTGAAAAACTCTTCGTTCAGAATTTCTCCGATTGTCGGTGTCTTTATGTGCTTGGTCATGGCTTGCTCCTAGTGGTAATCAACTATTTCGATATTGTAAAACTGGTTATCAGTCATTGTAAAGCAAATACGCCATTGGTCGTTGATGCGGATGGAGTATTGCCCTTCTCTATCTCCATGCAGTGGCTCCAATCGGTTGTTTGGTGGGATGCGTAAATCGTTAAGCGATTTTGCATTGTCTATCATCATTAACTTTCTTAGAGCAACTTTTTGGATCGCTTGGGGTAATCGTCGTGAAAACTCCTGGTGGTAAATGAGTTCGGTTTCTTTGTTTGCAAAACTTTGTATCATTCAATATACCTTTTTTGCGTGTATATGTCAAGCGGGTATTTTTTTAGGGGAATTTAGGATGCCCCTATATATAAAACGGAGAAAGAGGGTAAAATAAGCCGAAAAATTTTGGTAACGTGCTGTTTTTTACAAAAGGGAATAGCGAGATTGCCCAAAACGAGAACCTTTTTTATATTCTACTCATGCCGTTTTCAGAAGAATACCTCAAAGATTACGATAATAAAATTCGGAAGCTCCCTGTCGATGAACTTTACGAAATACTTGACACAATTCGTGATCATCCCTTAAAAGCAGATGATTCTCCTGAAAGAGTCCAGATTGTTGAAAAGCGCATTGTAGAACTTACTGGCGACAAAGATTCCATTTTGTCTCGTGAAGAGTTTAATAAAAAAGTGGAACAGGAATATATCGAGAAGACAAATCCTTTGGCAGTCGGGCTTGGAATTTTTGGAGTTGTCCTAATTTTAATAGGAGGTGTGTGCCCGCGAAATCCCCACCTTGCAGAAATCAGTTCGAATCCAATATCTCTTTTTCTCAGCGGTCTTGGGTGCTTAATTGTAGGATTATGCAATTTAATCGATGGAAAGATTAAGATATACCTAATAGGATGGGCGTTAATCCTGACAAAAAAAGAACATCCAAAAAAGTTCTGGTCTGTAGTGGGATTCTTTTGTATTGTTGGCGTTTGGCTTTTAGTTAGGGCATGTCAATGCTGGTAGGGTAAGTTGGATGTGTTTGGGGGGAGGGCGCTATCAGTATGGTGAGATTGCATCTCGCATCGGAATAGCGAGATTGACAAAAGTTTCACGATGTTCAACTTTTGCCCTCCGGGTTACGCCTGGCGGCGTAATCTCTAAATCGCCTAAATTCACTGCGTTCAAATGGCGATTTAGTCGAACTCTCGTGACACTCCGCGCTTTAGCGCGGGAAATCGGCTCCGCCGATTGATAGTGGAACGATGTCAGTTTCGATGTTGTTTCAGTGCTTTAGCACTGTAAAACAACACGAAAGCTGACTCTTCGTGAGTTCTCATCTCGCTTGTTATCCCGAATAAAAAACGAAAAGGACCCCTTGGTGGGGTCCTTTTTCGTTTTATCGGAATAGCGAGATTCGAACTCACGACCTCTTGCTCCCGAAGCAAGCGCTCTACCAGGCTGAGCTATATTCCGGTTTTGTGGGCACAATTATAGATAAAAAGTGCGGGTTTTCAAAGGGGTAGGGGGCGAAAAATTTGTAAAAATACCCAAAATTTACTTCTTTCGGGCGTTTTTCTTGGACTTTTTGGGGTCGGGGCGTGCGGGGGCGTCGCTTTGGGCGGGTTTCCCGAGGACCATGATGCTCGAACCTGCGTTGTCGGGTTCGACCTTGTACAGGCGGATGCGGTTGTTCCATTCGGACCGGACCTTGCGGTCAATGATGCGCTTGACGTTCCCGTAGCTCGGGTTTCCGCCGCCGTGGATGACCCTCAGGACCTTGAGGCCCGCGATGTTCAGGTCATCGATGCGCCGCTCGACGGCCTCTGCGGCTTCATCGGCGGTCATGCCGTGCAGGTCGATCTCGTCTTCGGGCATGGGGAGGTCCCAGGCCGCGGGGTTGCGGCGCATCTTGCGCCCGCGCGCAAGGCGTGCGGGGCGCATCACGGCGGCATTCTCCGCATCGACGCGCATCTGCTCGTCCTTGTCTTCCATGCGGTGGTTCATGATCCACTGCATCTGGAATTCTTCTTCTGCGTTCAGGGGCATCTCAAATCCTCGGACACAAATATAGGCATTTATAGCCATCGATAAACAGATTTAATTTAGAATATAAACGTTTGATAATTACAATAAACAGCTACTACCTGGGAGGCGTCTGTTTAGGCCTTCGCAGTAGTGTGCAAGCGAGTGTCGCGGCGGACTGCTTGCAGGCCGACATGACCGAGCGCAGCCACGGACGCCGTAGGCGTCCACTCCGAGCTGGGGCCCCGCCCGCAAGAATTTTATACCTTCCCGTTAGGGATGGGTAATAAAATTCCCGTGGTAGTTCCAGCTCCACTGGTCGGGGTGCTCCGCTATCCAACGCTCCGTCTCGCGGGCAAAGTCCTTCACGAGGGCGCTTTCTCCGGCTTGGCTT
Source organism: Fibrobacter sp. UWCM (assembly GCF_900129735.1). NCBI lineage: Bacteria > Pseudomonadati > Fibrobacterota > Fibrobacteria > Fibrobacterales > Fibrobacteraceae > Fibrobacter > Fibrobacter sp. UWCM. The sequence goes on from NZ_FQWR01000023.1 coordinate 33,155, forward strand.
GCGGCCTTGCCGGCAACGGTCTCGTCGTACTTGGGCGGGTAGAACGTCTCGAACCGGATGACGATGCTCCCTTCGGGGTACTTGCTGTCGCGGGAGGGCGAGCCGCGCATTTCTGTCCAGGTGCGGAAGGTGACGATTCCCGCTCCCATCCGGTTGATTTTCTCGATGAGCCGCAGATAGAGTGAGGTTTGCCGGCCGAACAGTTCGACGGTGTTTCCCTTCGTGTTTTTCCCCTGGTCATAGACCATCGCGAGAATCCCCTTGGTGCGGAAGAGTTCGCGGATGAGCCGGCCAGTTTCTTCGGGGTGGTATTCTGTGAGGTGCGGGTCGCTGCGGAGTTCTGCAAGCACATCGCGGAAGGCGGCATCCCCGACGGAATCGGTGATGAGGTGCACGTGCTCGCTGTAGCGGCAGAGCACGCGGTGCATGAGTTCGAATGACCCCTGGTGGATGCTGATGCCTGCGATGGGGGCGCCTTTTTTTGCGCATTCGGCAACGGCGCCTTTGATGATGCCCTCGTTCTCGAACACGATGCGGCGTTCCACGCTCTTGAAGCGGGCGAGGCCGCGGTAAGAATCCAGCGCGTTCCAGAAAATGCCGCGGAACATGTCGCGTGCAGTCACTTTCTGCAAGGGGCCGGCGCAGTTTAAACCCGAAGCCGCACCGTTTAACCCCGGCGCACTGTTTAACTCCGGCGCACAGTCTTCATCTTGCGTTGCCAAATACTCCCTAGCCGCATCCAGATGCTTTACGACACGACCGTAAGCGCGCTCGGTATGTATCGCCTTGTAAACGGGGAACGCAATGGTGAAAAGGAACGAGTAGAAAAAGTCCGGCAGCCGCAGCAGGATGTTGAACAGTAATTTATATGTAATTACCTTGAACTTGTACATGGGGTCGCGGCGCCTGCCGATCAGGAATTACGCGTCCTCGAATTCCAGGATATTCCTTCCGAGTTCGCGCTCGAACACGCGTCGCGAAAGGCCTTCGCCTGCATAGCTGATTGTGGGCGAGACCTCGTAGAGCTTGCCGGGCTTCACCTCGACATGCGCCTTCACGAGCCATTCGCGGTGGAGCTTGCCGATCATCGTGCGGGCCGTCTTCGGGCTGTCCGTGCCTTCCGCGTTCTTGACCGGGCTAAATTCCTCCTCGCGGATGACACCGAAGGGGAGCATGGTGCCGAGTTGCGGGAAGGCGTCGAAAAGGAACTGCTCGAACTTGAAGCAGTTCTCGATGCCGCAAACCGTCTTGCGGGCCGTGTGCCACGGGAGTTTGCCTGTCTGCAACTTGCGCAGGGCCGAGACTTTGAACAAATGAATGGCGAGGTTCCCGCCGTCAAATACCAGGCTTCCGTCCGGGTTTGTCATGTCGCGGTATTCTTCGGGCAAGTCGCTGTATTCGACCACGCCGGGCTTGTTGTTCTGGAAGGCGAAAATGCCCACGCGTTCCTGCGCGTTCGCCTTGTGAACGACCTTCGATGCGCTGGCCATCATCCCGTTGTCGGCGAGAGCCCCGATGAATGCGGGGTCGCAGATGCGGCAGAGCGCGTTGTCGACGCTGTAGAGGAACACGTATTCTATACCCTTCTCGACGAGCCATGCGAGCGAACCGCTCTGAGCAAGTGCGCGGAAGCACCCGCCGTTGCCATCGGGTACGAGAGCGAGCCTGTCGCCGTCGAGCACGGCCTTGCCATCGGGCGTAAGCGCGCAGATGGTTCCCTGCTCAAAAAAGCGGATGTTGTCGCGGTCCATCCCGAAGAAGTTGTGTTCGGTAAAGAAGTTGACTGTCGCCTCGTGATTCAGCGGGCTCGTCATGATGCACCACGGAATCGGGTGGCCTACGCGAGTTGCGAGGTTCTGCAAGCGTTCCGCCTGCAGTTGGAACAAACTCTTGTGGCTCGGGAGCCCGATATCGAACATTCCCTTCGGGCCGTCGAACCCGAGGCGCGAACCCTGGCCGCCCGCGACGAGGAACGCCGCCACCTTGCCCTTCCCGAGCAGCATCTCTCCGATTTCTTTCCAGTAGTCGTATTTCAGGTTGTCTTCCGCAATGCGGAAAGGCATGGGCTTCAGGTCGGCAGAAACGTTGTCCGCCTTGCTCGCGCTTGACTTTTCGGCGTAGAGCGCCTTCAGTTCTTCCCAGTCCTGGCTTAGAATGTCGCGTTCGAGGAGCTTGCGTGCATCCCCGGAGAGTGTTTCAAGGTGTGCCGCCAAGTCCTGCTGGCCGGCCGCGTTCAGAGTCTCGATAATATCCATGCGTCTTAATATAGAAATATCAGTTCCGTCCTTTTTTTTCTATCTTAGACTTGAATACCTAATTAGGAGGAAATATGAAGTGGTTACTTTGTGCCTTGTTGGTGTGTGCGACCATGTTTGTCGCCTGCGGTGACAGCGATAGCGAATTCATCTCGCGCCCGGACGGAAAGATTTCGTCTTCAAGTGTCTCGCCGGAATCGAGCAGTAGAGAATTTGGACCTTGCAAGACGGAGACCGAAGACAATTGCGAATATGGAACGGTGACGGATCGTGGTGGCAAAATTTACAAGACCGTAAAAATAGGCAATCTGTGGTGGATGGCCGAAAATCTCAGCAATGATGTGGGCCTCTGTTTTAACGATTCCGCAGAATATTGTGCCAAGTATGGAGCTCTTTACACTTGGGCTAGTGCAAAGTTTGACTGCCCTACGGATTGGCGTTTGCCGACAAAATCTGAATTTGAAAATCTTATTGAAATGGTTGGTGGCGATTCCGTTGCTATTACGGTGCTTAGGTCTAGTACTGGCTGGAAAGATGGTGAAAACGGCACTGATGCTTATGGTTTTTCTGCTCTTCCTGCAGGAATGAGAAACGTAAAAAGGTACCACAACGTTGATACTGAGTACTTTAGCGATAATCTTACTTGTTTTTGGAGTTCTACAGAGTTTGATGATTATTACCAGAACCAGGCGTACTTTTTTTACCTAGATAAAGGCCATGCTTTTGTGAGTGAGGAATACAAACCTTTCTACTTATCCGTCCGCTGTGTCAATGACAAAATTTGAGAGGAGATTTATGAAACATTCGGCTTTTTTTTACGTTTTGTTCGCATTGTCGCTTGCATTCCTTTTCGCCTGCAGTGACGACGACTCGGACACATTCCTCGTAAGGGGTGATGACAGGTCTTACCAGGACGACGAAGACGATCTTTCCTCCAGTTCCGCGCGTTCCTCGTCCAGCAGCGAACGGCGCATCTCGTCCAGTTCCATGCGCTCCTCAAGTTCAGTGAATTCATCGAGTTCCTCGAAGCGTAATGTTGCCTTGGTAGAACCGCTCAGACAAAATCCCGACGAGGACTGTGATTACGGTTCCTTGATCGACAAGCGTGATGGCCAAGTGTATAAGACTGTTGTTATTGGCGAACAGACGTGGATGGCGGAGAATCTGAACTATGCATACCTGCTGCCAGATTCGCTGAGGCTTTTTGATTCAGCAAGCGCGTGCTACAATGATTCGCTGGAATATTGTGATAAGTATGGGCGCCTGTATTCATTTGATGTGATTGAGAAAGTTTGTCCGGACGGATGGCATTTGCCGAGTATGGACGAGTGGGAGGTCTTGTTCGATGCGATCGGAGGCATAAATGTCGCGAGCGAGAAACTTATTTCGTCGTATGGCTGGAAAAACCAGAGTGACGTCGATGACGGATATTGCTTTAGTGTCTTGGGCGGAGGATATCGCCCGTCGGTGTTCAATGATTTGGGGGTGGGTGAGGGCCTTTGGACTTCTACGTGGTATGATTCGGATGCTATAAAGAATGTCTATTTCTACAATAATTACTCATATGCGTACGAGGGATACACCCCATTTGAGAAGATGCTTTACATCCGTTGCGTTAAGGATTAGTTTTTATGAAATTTCCATACATTTCTTTGTTGGCTGCCGCACTCATCATTGCCTGCAGCGACGATGATTCGGACACCTTCCTTGTAAGGGGTGATGAAAGGTCTTATCAGGACGTCGAAGACGATTTTTCGTCTAGTTCAGTGCGTTCCTCTTCCAGCAGCGAACGGCGCGGCTCGTCTAGTTCCGAAGAATCTTCTAGTTCGGTGCAATCTTCGAGTTCCTTCCGCTCGTCAAGTTCAATCGCCCGTTCGTCAAGTTCAAGCAATTGGCTTGATACCATTCCGTATATTGCCCCGTGCCGTGATGACTACGAAGATAACTGCAAGTACGGCACCTTGGTGGATGAACGCGACGGCCAAGAATATAAGACGGTTTATATCGGCGAGCAAATCTGGATGGCGGAAAACTTAAAGTATGTTTCAGAAAATAGTGAATGCTACGACGATAGTCTAGAAAATTGCGACGTGTATGGTCGCCTTTACCCATGGGCGGACGCTATTGAAGTCTGTCCTTCTGGCTGGCATTTGCCGAGCCTGGATGAATGGAAAATCCTGTTTACCTATGCGGGAGGGGTTGACGTTTCTGCATCAAAACTTAGATCGTCTTATGATTGGGAGTGCTATAATTGCGAAGGAACCGATGACTATGGCTTTTCCGTCTTGCCCGCCGGAGGCTATAGGACTATGTATAATGGATTCAGATACCTACATTACGATGGGTATTTCTGGACATCGACCGAATTCGGCTATAATGATGAGCAGGTGTACAATATGTGCTTTGATGATCGTGATATGCTTATTGATGGCAGTGGCCTGAAGTTCGATAACACGTTCTCTGTCCGCTGCCTCAAGAATTAGTGAGCCTGCCGTGAGACGGCCCGCATTACCTTAAGCCGAAGAATATCACCATGCTCACGATAAGCGCGAAGATGCTTATCAGGTGCATGCGCCACACAATTTTCGAGTTCATCAGGGGCTTGCTCGGGAAGCGGCCTTCCCACTTTTTCTGGTAGTGGTGGTGGAGCGGCGCGCAAAGGAAAATGCGCTTGCCTGTGCCGGTTGTTTTTTTGGTGAACTTGAACCAGAGAATCTGGAGCAGCACCGAGCAGGCCTCGGCGATGATGATGATGCACACGATGGGGAGGAACAGCCCCGCCTGCACCAAAATAAACATGATGCCGATGGTGGCGCCGAAGCCCACGGAACCCGCGTCGCCCATGTAGATTTCGGCGGGAGGGCTGTTGAACCACAGGTAGGCGAGCAGTGCGCCCGCGATGGCCATGGCGATGGGGAAGAGCTCATCGCAGCCGGGTAGGTACGGCACGTGCAGGTAGGTGCTGAAGATGAAGTTGCCGCTCACGTAGGCGACAAGCCCTACGAAAATCATGCTGGTAAGTATGGGCACGGAAACGAGGCTGTCGAGACCGTCGGTAAAGTTCGTCCCGTTCGCGCTGGCCGCGATGACGAACGTCATGAAGGCTACAAAAATCCAGTTGGGGAGGTGTAGCTGGAACACGTCGATGGGGCAGAAGGGAATGGTGAGGTCGCCCTTGAGCTCGGGGATGAACTTGTAGCAGAAAATCGCGACGATAAGGCTGAACAGGAAGTAGAGGAACAGGCGCAGGCTGCTGGAGATGCCGTCGGCCTTGTCCATGTAGTCGGCGGCCTTGAGCTTGCCGAGCTTGATGAGGCGCTTGGCACGGACTTTCGCGATGTCGTCGATGGCGCCCACGGCAGAAAATGCCGCGAGAATCACGAGGGTCGATATGGTGTAGCCGTTCATCTTGCAGACGAGGAGCGAGACCACCTCGACGACCTCCACCAGGAGGAGCCCGCCCATAATCGGGGGGGATTTGGTCTTGCCGTCCTTGTCGAAGTCGCTGGTGGCATCGAGTCCCTGCAACAGTCGGATGTACTTGGGCATGAAGAACAGCACGAGGATGATGGAGAGCATGGCGGCGACGCCTGCACGGAAGAGACGCCCGTCGAAAAGGTCAATACTGGTAATGTGATAAAGCCAATGACAGAGCATAGTTATAAAATCTTAGATTTTCCCGGCGAGGGGGTCGTGTCATCCTGAGCGGAGGGCGCAGCCCGTAGTCGAAGGATCTGGTGTTTAAACTTGTGTTTTTTCTTTGCAAAGATAAAATATTGTGCCTGCGTTGGCTTTGGACTGCCAGAAATTTCTACATTATGGGGCATGAGTGAATTGCGTATCGATTGCCCCCACTGCGGGTCCACTTTCAACGTCATGCTGGACGGGGAGCCCTCGTCCATGATGGTCTTTGCCTGTGCCAAGTGCAAGACCCCGCTGATGCACATGGCCGGAGTGACTTCGGAACTGGACCGGGAGGAGTTTGCGCGCCTCCGCGAACGCCTGAACCGCGTGCTGAGCGCCGTCATGAAGCGCGAGGGCGAGGTAAGCGAGGTCGCTGCGTCCCTCAAGAAGCTTGTGGACGAGTCGAACGCCCGCGCCGAGGAACGCGAGTCTGAATCCGCTGTCGCGATATCCGACGAGGCGCTTGCAGAACTGCAGAAGGGCCTCGACGAGATGGATGTGGATAGCTTCCTGGAAAAATTGTAAAGTCTCCGTTGTGTCATCCTGAGCGAGCGTAGCGAGTCGAAGGATCTACTTAGATGTTTAACTTTTTCATAGCAGCCCTCGTGGTGGCGCTTGCCCCCGGCCCCGACAACCTGTTTGTGCTCGCCCAGAGCGCAACCCACGGCGCGCGTGCTGGATTTAGCGTGATTTGCGGGCTGTGCACGGGAATCTGCGTGCAGACGGTGCTCCTGATTGTGGGGGTGTCCGCGCTGATTGCGGCTAGCCCGATTGCATTTTTTGTGTTGCAGTGCTGCGGGGCGGCGTACCTGCTTTACCTCGCGTACAAGAGTTTCCAGGTCCGCGCCGGAGTGGTGAAACTGGACGCGGGTGATGCTGGCGAGATGCGCGCGGGCGGGGAGGGCGCGGGCCTTTCGTTCCGCAGGCTCTACCTTCGCGGCATCATCATGAACCTTACGAACCCGAAGGCGGTTGTTTTTGCGCTTTCGTTTATTCCGCCGGCAGTTGACATGAGCCGCGATATGAGCCCGTCGCTCCAGATGGTAGTTCTCGGGGCGGAATTTGTGACGGCGACCTTCATCGTGTTCGGCTCCATCGCGCTACTTGCGGGCGCCGTGAAGAAATTCATGCTCAACAGCCCGAAGGCGAACCGCAATTTGAACTGGTTCAGCGGTTGCGTGTTTGTCGCCCTCGCCATTGCGCTGTTCGCGCTCTAACGGTCATCCCCGCGGAGGCGGGGATCTCCATTTAGGTGAGTTGCTTCTGCACCAATTCAAGAATCTTTTCAATCGCAACTTCGGGCGCGTCGCTGGTGTCGCCGCCGGCGGCACGGGTGTGGCCGCCCCCGCCAAACTCGCGGGCAATGGCGTTCACGTCCACGATGTAGTTGCTGCGCAGGCTAATCTTGTACTTGCCGTTTACGGGGTACAGGAACAGGGCCACTTCGGTGCCGCCGACTTCACGCACGGTGTCGATGACGTTGCTGAGTTCCACGGGCGTAACGCCAAAGCGTTCCATGTCTTCGGGGGTGATGTGGGCGTAGACCACTTTACCCCCGAGCCCGAGCTTGCAGTTCTGCATCACGAACCCGGTCACGAGCGTCTGCTTGTAGGTGCGCGTGTAGTACGTCTCGTTCACGATTTTCGCGAAGTCGATTCCCTTCTCGATGAGGTCGCCGACCACCTGCATGGTGCGCTTGCCCGTGCTGCTGAACTTGAAGGCGCCCGTGTCGTGCACAATGCCCAGGTACAGGCTGTTCGCGGTCTCGCGCCCGACCTTCGCCTTGTCGAGATTCACGTACAGCACCTCGCATGCGGAACTCGCCTCGGGTTCCACGAGGTTCAGGGTGCACAGATTCAGCGGGTTAGAAATGTGGTGGTCGATGTTTATCGTTTTTTTCGCGGCACGGATGCACTCCGCGCCGTTCGCCCCCACGCGCTCGAAACTCGGGGTATCCATGAGGAAGGCGAGGTCGTAGGGTTGCCCGCCGTTGCAATCCGCGGTGTAGGCCTCGCGCGCATCGCTTGCCCCGCGCAGAATCCGGTAGCTCTCGGGGAACTTCTCGAGGAACAGGTCCGCGCGGATTCCCGGGAAGTTGTCGCGGATGTAGTTGTAGATTGCCGTGGTGCTGCCCACGCAGTCGCCGTCGGGCCTCACGTGCCCGAAAATCGCCACCGTCTTCGCTTCGCCCAGGAATTCGTCAATCGTCATGTTCAATCCTTTTTGCGGGGAATATAATAAAAACCGGGTGGAGGCTAGAAGGAAATTTTGCTAAATATACAACGTAACGTAGGAGGATTTTCTGTATGAAGCGTTTTTTGCTGGGATTGGCTCTCGCATTTTTTGCCGCCTGTGACGACGACGAGAGCAGTTTCGTTCGGCCGGGGGATGAAGATTCCTCTTCTTCTGTCATCCCCGGCTCGTCCGGGGATCTATCTAGCAGCAGCTCCGCGCGTTCGTCATCCTCGGCGGAGCCTGCCCTGAGCTCAGCCGAAGGGGTCGAGGATCTATCCAGCAGCTCCGTGCGTTCGTCATCCTCGGCGGAGCCTGCCCTGAGCTCAGCCGAAGGGGTCGAGGATCTATCCAGCAGCTCCGTGCGTTCGTCATCCTCGGCTCCGGTCGAGGATCTGTCGAGCAGCAGTTCTGCAAAGTCGTCATCAAGCGCGAAATCGAGTTCTTCGTCGGTGTCGAGTAGCAGCGAATATGTGCCGTATGATCATTTGATTGATATGGGTGATGGTGTTGGCACACATGTCAAAAAACAAGATTACAAGACCTTTACGGACGAACGCAATGGCCGTAGCTATTATTACCTTACGATAAGGGGCAAGAACAAGGACGGTGAAGCGGACTCCGTGACCGTAATGGCCGAGAACCTCAATATCGGCAAGATGGTTGGCATTACAAAAGATCAGGCCGATGATACGACGATTGAACGCTACTGCTACGATAGGGACACTACAAATTGCGACCGTTACGGCGCCCTGTACCAGTGGGCCGAAATGATGCAGCTGCCTAGCGAGTGCAATACCAAGAGCTGCGCCGACTTGATTCAGCCGAATCACCAGGGAATCTGCCCCGACGGCTGGCGGCTCTTGACCCAGGACGATTTTTATATAGTATTGAAATCGGAAAACGCCGAACATGGTATTGAAGATGTCCGGGCTAGAGGTTTTGGTGGTTATAACTACACAGGCTATTCCCTTGTCGGCGCCGGGTATGTGCTGAATCGTAAACTCCAAAATATAGGGAAAGCCGCTGGCTGGTTTTATACTGAAGAAGGAGTGGATGCTCCTGCTGAAGGGGCCTTTGTTTCGAGTACAGCAAAAACTGGAGAAATTTTCAGTACCTATGAGATGGCTAAAACAAATGGTCTCTCAGTCCGTTGCGTGAAGGTTGAATAATCAAAAATTTTGACACAAGGCACAGCGCACTTTCAAGTGCGCTGTACTTTGTATATCCCAAATGGAATTTTCTTCAAATTCCACACAAAAAGTTTTAACTAAAAAGGCGAAAATCATGTCCAAGAACGTGCTCGGAAATGCGCGTTCGCAGGTGGCCCCTTCCGGACAATCAATCGGTTTCACCGCAGGTATTCTTCCGCCAACTTCTGGATGGTCTTGACGTTCAGCGGCTTTTCGGTCGTCTCGCGCGAGATAATCAGGCGCTTTCCCGGGAAAATCCCGTTTCTTTCGTAGATGTCCAGCTTGTCCATTGCCTTGCGGACGTAGTCGCTGTCGTCCATCATGCCGAAATGCTCCCACAGGATTTCCTCGCGGGTGCGCAGGTTGAGGCACGTGAAGTCGGGGAAGAACGTCGCGCTTTTTTCGTGCGGCAATTTCAGTTTCAGCGGGAACTCGTAGCGGTACGGGATGCTCATGCGCAGGAGGGTGTCTGCGATGATGACCTCGGACTTGGAGCGGACGCGCTCGCCGCGGGCGGTCGCATATTCGGGGCGGTCTTCTGCGATGGACTTGCCCTTGAAGGGGACGGCGAGCCAGCGCTTTGCATATTCGCTGTCGGCAAGTCGCGCGGGTGTCACGAACTGCCGGCGGCAATCGGGCAAATCCGCGTACGCGTCGTCGGGCGCTTGCGGGTGGTATTCGTCGATGAAGTTGTTGACGAGTTCCAGTTGCCGCTCCAACAGGGGAAGCAGTGTGGTGTCGTAGTCCTTTTGGGCGAGCCTTGCCGCAAGGGCTTCTTCGCCGCGGGGAATATACTGGCCGTTCGCCTTTTTGGGGTCTGTTATGTGGTAGTACCGGGGCTTGTTCCCGCGGATTGTTGTGCGGAGTCGCCCCGGCGGGGCTTTTGCCACGCGCGAGCGCAGGCGGGTGATTGTGTCGAAGATTTTTTCGGATTGCGCCTGCATGCGTTGTTGCAGGTCATCGGGATGGATGAGCTCCAGGTTGTTCATGTGGACATAGGGTTAACCATATAAGAAAAGGCGTGCATTCGCATCGCGACACAACGAGGGCTGAGCCTCATTGCTTGGAAAATACAAAATAGTTGCGGCGAAAAGCAACTTCTGAGTCGCTTTTCGAAAAAAAAGGCGAAAAGTGCAAATTTCTTGCGTGATTCGGCGTGCGAGTGAAGAAAAATTGCGAAATTGGGGATTAAATGTGCTGAAAAACCGCTGCTCAATCCCCAAAAATTTAGTTTGTATGTGCTGTCGCGGGCGAAAATGCAGGGAAGGTGGGGATAAAATGCTCCAAAATTGCCGATTTAATCCCCACTGGATGCGATTTTGGGTCTCGAAAGCGCGAAAAATGCAAAAATCTTGTTAGTTTGTTCTGAAAATTGGGGATTGAAGTGGCTAAAAACGCCCCGTTTAATCCCCAATTTGCTGAAATTCGCCCCCAATTTGCCGAATTCTGCTCCCGATTTCCCGCGGCTCGGCCATTTTCGCCCCGAAATCAGCCTGCAATTTCCCGAAATCAGCCCGCAATTTCCCGAAATCAGCCTGCAAGTCGCCGCACCCGCGTTTTCAGCGGCCCTATTCACCCTTTTGGAGCGGTTCCCGCTTCTAAAACCCCATTGCCAGCCAGCCAAATTACTATATTTCCCCCCAAATTGCATTTTTGACTGGGTCCTGTGACCAGATTCGCCAATTCCACTGGTGCAAGAGCAGGGAAACTCGGACAAAAACTTGTAATGAAACAACAATCAAAAAAAAGGAATGGCTATAATGGCTACTATCACTAAGGAAAAAGCTGCAGAACTCACCGCCAAGTTTGGTGCAAACGAAAAGGACACCGGTAACGTCCGCGTCCAGATCGCAATCCTCACGGAAAAGATCAAGAATCTGACGGAACACATCAAGAGCCACAAGAAGGACTTCCACTCCCTCCGTGGTCTGTCTGCCATGGTTGCCAAGCGCCGCAACCTCCTCAAGTACTACGGTGAGCAGGACATTCTCGCTCAGCGTGCTCTCATCAAGGAACTCGGTCTCCGCGGCTAATCTGCGGACTGGAGATAATCTATGTCTATTGACGCATACCATCAAAAATACGGCAAGATGCTCGACCCGAAGGAAGTGTCGGTTACGCTCCCTGACGGCCGCGTCATCACGTTCGAAACGGGCCGTATTGCCAAGCAGGCACGCGGTGCCGCAGTCGCCAAGATGGGCGACGCGTTCGTGCTCTCTACTGTCTGCTACGGCGAAGAGAAGGAAGGCGATTTCTTCCCGCTGACCGTCGAATACCGCGAAAAGGCCTACGCTGCCGGTCGCCTCCCGGGCGGCTACAACAAGCGCGAAGCCGGTCGCCCCTCCGACGAGGAAACTCTCTCTGCCCGTATCATCGACCGCCCGATTCGCCCGATGTTCCCCGAGAACTTCACGCGCGAAGTCCAGGTGATTGTGCAGGTTCTTTCTGCTGACCGCAAGTTTGCACCGGATGTGCTCGGCGTGTCTGCAGCATCCCTCTCCATCGGTCTTTCCGAACTGCCCTTCGAACAGCAGGTTGCCGCCGTGCGCGTGGCCGTGGTCGATGGTCAGAACATCGTGATGCCCACCTACGAACAGATGGCCTGCGCCGATCTGGACCTGGTGGTCGCCGGTACCGAAGATTCCGTCTGCATGGTGGAAGGCGGTGCCTACGAAGTGTCCGAAGACACGATGATTAACGCAATTCTCGCCGGTCACGAAGCCATCAAGCTCATGTGCAAGGCCCAACAGGAACTGGTGGACCGCTGCGCTAAGCCCAAGATGGAACTCAAGCCGCAGCACGTTGGCGAAGCCCACGAAAAGCTTCTCGCCACGGTGAAGGATGTCGTGTGGGACGAACTGAATAAGGACGTCCACTCCAACATGGTGAAGACCGACTTCTATCCGGCTATGGCAGACCTCTGCGCGAAGATGCTCGAAGACGAACGCATTCTCGCCATCATTGGCAAGGACGAAGAACAGGATCCTGCTCTCGTTGCAGACGCTAAGGCAATCTTCAGCGACTACGAACGCACTGCCATGCGCGAAATGATCCTGAACGAAGACGTGCGCCTCGACGGCCGTACTACGACCGAAGTCCGCCCGATCGAAATCGAACTCGGCGTTCTCCCGAGCGCTCACGGTTCTGCAATCTTCCAGCGTGGTGAAACCCAGGGTCTTGTGGTCTGCACGCTCGGCTCCAAGGCCGACGAACAGCGCTACGAAAGCCTGCAGGGCGAAGGCTCCAAGAGCTACATGCTGCATTACAACTTCCCGCCGTACTGCGTGGGTGAATGCAAGCGCCTCGGCATGAGCCGCCGCGAAATCGGTCACGGCCACCTCGCCGAACGTTCTCTCGCTGCCGTTCTTCCGCTGCCGGAAGACTTCCCGTACACCATCCGCGTGGTTTCCGAAATTCAGGAATCCAACGGTTCTTCTTCCATGGCCTCTGTTTGCGGTGGCTGCCTCAGCTTGATGGACGCTGGCGTTCCTATCAAGGCTCCGGTCGCAGGTGTCGCCATGGGCCTCATCTCCGAAAAGGGTTCCGTGAAGGAAGGCGGCAAGATCAAGATCTTGACCGACATCACCGGTACGGAAGACCACCTCGGCGATATGGACTTCAAGGTGACGGGTACTGCCGAAGGTATCACTGCCTTCCAGATGGATATCAAGATCCGCGGCATTACGCCGGAACTCATGCGTGAAGCTCTGGAACAGGCTCGTCAGGGCCGTCTGCACATTCTCGGCAAGATGGCTGAACTCGGCCTCGCCGCTCCGCGTCCGAAGGTTTCCGAGAAGGCTCCGACCATGATCAAGATGCGCATCCCGACCAACAAGATTCGCGACGTCATCGGTTCCGGTGGCTCCGTGATCAAGGGCATGCAGTCCCAGACGGGTTGCACGATCAACATCGACGACGATGGCAACATCGACATTGCCGCCCCGAGTGGCAAGGCCGCTGCAGTCTGCCGCCGCATGATCGAAGAGCTCACTGCCGAACCCGAACCGGGCCGCAAGTACAAGGGCAAGGTCAAGACGATCCAGCCGTTTGGCGCGTTCGTCGAAATCCTCCCGGGTCGCGACGGTCTCGTGCACATCTCCGAACTTGCCGACCACCGCGTCGATAAGGTCGAAGACGTCGTTCACGTGGGTGACGAAGTCGAAGTGCTCTGCCTCGGTGTCGACCCGAAGGGCAAGGTGAAGCTTTCCATGAAGGCTCTGCTCCCTCCGAAGGCTGCCCCGGCTGCTGAAGCTCCGGCTGCTGATGCCGCTCCTGAAGCACCTGCTGCACCCGAAGCACCGGCTGAAGGCTAATCAAGACAAATTTGCAGAAACGGTCGCGTGATAAACGCGGCCGTTTTTTTATATTGGATTGCATGAAGGTTTTGAAAATATTTATCCCATTTTTGTTCCTTGTCGTTTTGACCTCTTGTGGTGACGACGAATCTTTCACCCCGGTATCCAGAGATGGTGACGATGGTCAGGTTGCTGAAGATAGCCTGTCGCAAGAGGATCCGTATAGCGAAGGGAATTCCGATACCCGTAGTTCTTCTTCGAACGGGCCGTCCTCTGTGGATGGCGTCTCGTCATCTTCGGGCGCGCAGTCTTCGTCGTCTGGACCGAATTCTTCTTCTGGCGCGAATTCCTCGGCTGTAAGTTCTTCCGGCACGAACTCCTCGTCGTCTGCGGTGTCGTCTTCGAGCGGAAAAGTTTCATCGTCGTCTGCCGATACCGGAAGAAAACTTGTAATAAAGACTTATATGGAGGTAACCATTAATTTTACTAATGCTTCTGTCCAAAGTCTTGATGCAACTTTGCACCCTCAAAGTGATACCAAGTATTCTGGCGCACTTGACTCGCTTGCCATCGTCGTTAAGAATCTTCCTTTGGATTTGAACTATGCTAAAATAACGCTAGAAAAAACAGGATTTAGCCAAAGCATTTATGCCAATCTTGCCGGTGTGGATACGTTATACGTTTATCCGGTTTCAGTGACTATTTCAAGAAGAATCGAAGCTTTAATCAACACGACAAATACCTCTTTTGACCAGGCGAAAATTCAGGCGGAAAACGAAGTACAACGCCCTATACTCGGTGACGTGAGATTCCATAATCTTGAAAAAATCAATTTGGAGGCGGACAAAAGCGATAGTGCGCTGTGGGCAAAATCCTTTGTTAATCTGCTGTTTTATGCCCCTTCCTGTGTGTATGGTTTCGGTCAATACACTAACACGGGAGAAATAACGGTAGACCCTCTTGGTGTCGCCGGTATTATAGATAAAGATATTCAGACTAGTTTAAGCTATTGCCCAGAAGTAAGGAGCCGTGTTTACTGTGATTCGGCCGTTTATAAAAGGTTGTACCCTGTATGTGATTCCTTGAGTGGACGCGAAAAATGCACCGCGGTAAACGAAGGGGTGATCGATACGCTTGACTTTGGTTGCGTTGGAGCAAGACGCATGATCTGCGATAACCATGAATGGAGGCATCTGAATACCTATGAGGTTGATACCTACGAGTGGGAACGCCCTTGTACTACTCCGGGATACAAGTTGGGAAACCAGGGCTTTGATATGTATTTCTGCAATAAGAAGGGAGAATGGATCAACACTCAGGGCTGGAGCTGGGATATCGACAAGGACTACGTGCTGAGTCCGAAACACGAATACGGCACTGTGACAGACCCGCGAGACGGGAAGGTTTATAAGACGATAGCAGCCGAAGGTATGGTCTGGATGGCGCAGAATCTGGATTTTCGGGGATATGTCGATAATAGCCTGGAAGATTCCAGCTTGGTCGAAAACATGAAGGACAAGTATGCCTGCTACAAGGATAGCGCCGAATACTGCGATGTTTGCGGGACGCTCTACGATATTCATGCCATCATGAATATCAACGGAGGTATCGACATGAGTAATCCCTACATTATTCGAGAGTATATTCAACGGAATCACCAGGGAATTTGCCCCGAAGGTTGGCATATCCCGACACAAGCGGAAATAAAACATTTCTTGAGCACTAGCCGTCCGGAGTATATCGCATCGCGCTTCGGTTGGGAGTCCGACCTCTTTACTGGAAGGTTTGCTGATCAGTATGGCTTGTCGGTGATGCCCTGTGGTTATAAGGAAAAAGGCGCTTTTGACGGGGTTGGCTACCAGACGTATATCGCTGCGCTCGATAGCCCTGATGTGAATATAAATTTAATTTTATTTAACGAAACAGTCGAAATGTATCTCGATGTTGATGCGTACCTTCATGAAGGCGCGCTCGTGTCTGTCAGGTGCGTCAAGAATAGATAGAGGGTCTTAGGGAGGGCGTCGCCCTCCCTAGTCTCATACTGCGCCGGCTAGGCGCCCACGAAGATACTTGTATCGAGTGTCGGGAGGGTCTTAGGGAGGGCGTCGCCCTCCCTAGTCGCTATTTAGAGAATAGGTGCTTAAACGCTGCGCCGATTCCCTGGGCCTTCATGTCGGACCAGAAGGTGGTCGGGACGGCGAGCAGTTCGGCGATGGGGCGCGGGAACTTCTTGAAGATGTACTGCCTGCGCTTCATGCCGATGCGGATGTTCTCGGGGCGCCAGTTGCTCCCGAAGTGGTGGATGCTCACCGTTTCGTCGGCGGTATTGATTGCCCCGTCCAAGAAGCGCTTGGGCGAGAAGTACCATTCGGGCAGGATATCCAGCCCGTTGAACTTGTCGCAGGCGTTCGCGAGAATCTGCGGGAGCACGAGCTGTTCCACCTTCTCCTCGCTGTATTCGTAATGCCTTTCGGTGTAGTACTTGAGCGCCTCGCCGATGATGGGCGAGCCCTTCTCCGCCCCGAGGAACGAAGGCTCGATTCGCTTGGAACCATTCTCGTACCCGAGGATGTACTTGCGGTCGAGCAGTTCGTTGGGCGACTTTAGCAGTTGTACGTCGGAATCCAGGTAGATTCCGCCTTCGGTGTAGAGCGCGTACAGGCGCACCGCGTCGGCGGCAAACGCCCAGTTGCCCTGTTCCATGGCTTCAAGAATCCAGGGAATGCCTGTCGCCTTGGCCTTCTGGTAATCCCAAAAAATGCAGTTGTAGTCGCCCAGGAACTTTTCCCAGGATTCCATACAACGTTGAACCTTTTCCGGAAAAGGTTCGTTCGAAAGCCAGCAATAATGAAATATCTTCGGGATCATACGATTTGCTCCGTCTATACCCATATTTTAACATTTTTTTTGACCGAGCGTAGCCCCTATTTTGCGATTTTGTGTGAAAAAATGCACGTAAATGTGTAAAAGTGGCCTTTTTTGTTATATTTTTCTAACAAGGTAAGTAATGGGACAGCATTTATTGACATTGGCGTTTGTCTTATCGATAGTGAATTTCGCTGTCTTTTTGGAACTTTTCCGCAAACAGAAGAACAATTACATGTTCTTTACGTTTGTCGCCATCGTCGTCAGCTGTTTCGGTCACTGGCTCCTGGGGTTCTCGGAATCGGTTGACGGAGCCATCCTTTCGAACAAGATAAACTACCTCGGCTCGGCGTTCTTGCCGATGCTCATGTTCTTTACGCTTGCGGAAGTCTGCCGCCTGCGGATTCTCCCCGTGTTGCGCATTCTCCTGATTGTGTTCAGCTGCTTTGTGCTGTTTCTCTCGTTCACGGTGGGCTATAGCGACATCTACTACAAGACCGTCGAGTTCGTGGTGCAGAGCGGGGCGGGCAACTACGTGGCGACCTACGGCTGGGGTCACGACGTATTCAACGTGATGATTATCCTGTACGCCGTACTCGATATCGGGGTCATTGTGCACGCCTGCATGATGCGCCGGTTTGTCTCGCTCAAGAACATATTTGCGATGTTCATGCTGGAACTTGTCACCGTGTCGTCGTTTTTCATTTCGAGGCACATGGAAAACGACATGCTCTGCATGCCCTTCGTGTATCTCGCGGACCAGGTGTTCTTGCTCTACATAAGCCTGAACGTGAAATGGTACGATATTGCGCGTAGCGTGATGCAGTCGCTCGAAAAGGACAACGGGAACGCATTTGTTTCGTTTACTTCCACGGGTGAATATCTCGGCTGCAACGAAATCGCGCTCAAGTTCTTCCCGAAACTTGCGCAGTGCCGCGTGGACCTGCCTATCCCGAGCGGGCACGAGATGGGGGATCTTTTCAAGCCGCTGCTCGAGCAGGCGGTAAACACCAGGTTGCGGCATGCCCTCAAGTTCTGGTATGCCAACCGTCATTTCAGGTGTACCGCCCGCATTATTCCGGTATGGAACGTAATGCAGATTTGCCTGTTCCGCATCGAGGACGACACGAAGGTGCAGATGTACGTGGACATGCTGGGCAAGGACCACAACCAGCTGGTGAAGGTCGTGGAGCAGAACGCGCAGGCGGTGAGCGCCATCCAGGAACAGATGATTGTAGGCATGGCGAATATGGTCGAAAGCCGCGACGGCAATACGGGAGGCCATATCAAGCGCACGAGCCAGGTGATTCGCATTTTGGCTTCCGAGATGCGGAAGGACATGGCTTATTCCCGGACGGATTCCTTCTACGACGCGCTTATTTCGGCGGCCCCGATGCACGACCTCGGGAAAATCGCCATCGACGACGAAATCCTGCGGAAGCCGGGGCGCTTTACCGACAGCGAATTTGCGCAAATGAAGACGCATGCCGAGAAGGGAGCGGTGATTGTCGAGAACCTGCTTTCGGGTATCGAAGACCCGTTCTTTGTGCAACTTTCAAAGAACGTGGCGAATTTCCATCACGAACGTTTTGACGGGACTGGCTACCCGCTTGGCCTGAAGGGCGACGCGATTCCGGTGGAAGCCCGCATCATGGCAGTCGCCGATGTTTACGATGCGCTGGTGAGCAGCCGCTGCTACAAGGACAGCATGTCGTACGACAAGGCGGGGGAGATTATCCTTGCGGGGATGGGGACCCAGTTTGACCCGACTCTCCAGAAGTATTTCATGGATTGCGAGGCCAAGCTTCGTGAATACTACAGGACGGTGGAGCACTAGCGTATGGAAAACATGGTGATTTCTTACTTGGTGCTGATGTGCGTGGTCTCGTTCCTGAACCTGTTCGCGCTGGTACTCCTGTACCGCAAGCAGCTGAATTTCTATTTCGCGTCCATATTTGCATCTGTGCTGGTGGCGAACGTCGGCTACCTCACCGGGGCGCTTGCCGAATCGGAAGAAACGGTCATTATCGCGACGAAGGCGTGTTACCTGGGTTCGGTGTTCTTGCCGATGTTCGAGTATTTTGTGATTCTGCGCATTTGCAAGTTCAACTTCCCTGACTGGGCGAAACTCCTGCTGGGGGCGCTTTCGGTTACTGTGCTCCTGCTTTCGTGTACCATAGGGCATAGCGATATCTACTACAAGTCGGTCACGTACACGCACATGTACGGTGTGGCGTACTGCGCCTGCGAATACGGCCCCCTGCATTTCCTCT
Organism: Fibrobacter sp. UWCM; assembly: GCF_900129735.1. Taxonomy (NCBI): domain Bacteria; kingdom Pseudomonadati; phylum Fibrobacterota; class Fibrobacteria; order Fibrobacterales; family Fibrobacteraceae; genus Fibrobacter; species Fibrobacter sp. UWCM. The sequence goes on from NZ_FQWR01000023.1 coordinate 51,952, forward strand.
GGAATGTTGTGCTGGTGGGCTATACGCTTGCAAATATCGTGACAATCGCCTACGCGGCCCGCACCCGCATAAACGTGAGTTACAAGAACCTGATTGCGGTTGCCCTCATGACGCTCATTTCCATCATCTCGTTCCTTATTTCGCGCGAGATCGGGAGCGATACGATGGTGGTGCCGCTTGTGTACGTGATAGACGAGTTCATCTTGTTCTTCGTGTGCCTGCGCGTAAGGATGGGCGATATCTCGGATGCCATGCTGGAATCGCTCGAGGCGGAAAACCAGAACGCGTTTGTGGCCTTCTCGGACAAGGGAATCTACCTCGGGTGCAACGACATTGCGTACAAGTTCTTCCCTGAACTTGGTGAATTCCGCGTGGATAGGGCGATGCCGAAAGATCTTGAAATCTCCAAGCATTTTGGCTCGCTGATGGAATCGTTCGTGAGGAAGGATTCCCCGAGCGACAGCTACTTCGCGTACGGGAGGCGCAACTATAGGGTGTGCGTGCGCAAGGTCGCCCGCAACAAGATTTCGCATATCGTGCTGTTCCGCATCGAAGATGAAACCAGGCTGCAGCGCTATATCAAGAAACTCGATACGCACAACACGAAACTCAAGGACGTCATCAAGGATAACGACAGGCATATTCACGCCATCCAGGAGCAGATGATTGTGGGCATGGCGAAGATGGTCGAAAGCCGCGACAGCAATACGGGCGGGCACATCATGCGCTCGAGTGCAGTCGCGGGAATCCTGGCCGAAGAGCTCAGGAAGGATTCCAGTTTTGGGCGCACGAAGGAATATTACGATGCGCTGATTGCGGCGGCGCCGATGCACGACCTCGGGAAGATTGCGATTGACGACAAGATCCTGCGCAAGCCCGGCAGCTTTACGCCCGAAGAATTCGAGGTGATGAAGACTCATGCCGAGAAGGGGGCCGCCATCGTGGAGAACCTGCTTTCCGAAATCGAGGAACCCTTCTTTGTGGAGATTGCGAAGAATATCGCTTGCTTCCATCACGAGCGTTTTGACGGGAGCGGTTACCCGTACGGGCTCTTTGGCGCGAATATCCCGTTCGAGGCTCGCGTAATGGCGATTGCGGACGTTTACGACGCGCTGGTGAGCAAGCGCTGCTACAAGGAGCAGATGTCGTTCGAGGAAGCGTACAATTTGATTATGGATTCCATGGGGACGCATTTTGACCCGAGACTCAAGGCAAGTTTTGTCGCATGCCGCGAAAAACTCGAGAACTATTACAGGAATAGCCCCGGCTGGGAGTCCAACGAAAAGTAAAAATAGCCCGCTTTTGTGGCCCCGCGCAGGCATATTGTCATCCCCGCGTAGGCGGGGATCTTTAAATTTTCTATCTTTGTACGCATGACAAAGTTTAGCGAATTCCCGTACGTTGCCGACCGCTTCAACGCCGTCCGCAGGGAAACTGTACAAGTCCGCGTTGGCGAGGCTTTGATAGGGGGCAACGCCCCCATTTTAGTTCAGTCCATGACCACCACCAAGCCGAAAGACGTCGAGAAGACGGTGGCCGAGACGCTTGCGCTCGCCAAGGTGGGCTGTGGCCTGGTTCGCATTACCGCTCCGACATTTGCAGATGCTGCCGCACTCGAGGAAGTGATGAAGCAGGTGCGTGCCGCCGGTTGCACGGTGCCGGTTTCCGCCGACATCCACTTCCAGCCCAAGGCCGCGTTCGAGGCGCTCAAGTGGGTCGAGAAGGTCCGCATCAATCCGGGTAACTTCGTGGATACGGGCATTTTGACGCTCGACCAGCAGACGGACAAGTCGTTTGACGAGGGCAAGGAAAAGGTTGCCGAGGCCTTCACTCCGTTTGTGCAAGAGGCCAAGCGCCTGGGACGCGCCATCCGCATCGGCGTGAACCACGGTTCGCTCGCGGCCCGCATGATTTACCGCTATGGCGACACGGTGGAAGGCATGGTGGAAAGTGCCATGGAATACCTGGCCGTGTGCGAAGCCGAACATTTTGACCAGGTTGTATTGAGCCTCAAGAGCAGCAACCCGCGCGTGGCGATTGCCGCCTACCGCATGCTCGCCGCACGTATCAAGCAGGAAGGCTTCAAGCCGTACCCGTTCCACGTGGGCGTGACGGAAGCGGGCGCGGGTGCCGACGGACGACTCAAGTCGGCCGCGGGCATCGGCGCACTCCTGCTCGATGGCCTGGCAGATACGATACGCGTGTCCCTGACCGAAGATCCGGTGGCCGAAGTCCCTGTGGCGCAGGAACTCATCAAGGCCTGCGCTTTGCCTGCTGCTCCGACGGCATACAACGTGCCGGTTTTGGAGAAGGACCCGTACCATTACGAACGCAGGGCGACGATGCCCGTCGCTGTTTCCGGCGTGGAAATTGGTGGCAATAGTCCGGTGAAGGTCGGCGTGAAGGCCGATGCGATTGCACTTACCGGCGAACGCCGCAATGCGGAATTTGCGCTGCCGAGCCTGGAAGCCGCCCCCGTGGTGCAGTTCAAGGATGCCATGGACATCGCGGGGTTCGCCGCGAATCCGGCGAGCGTGCCCGCAGGTTCCGTGTTCTGCTACACCGGCGCCGAGATGGTTTCCGGCGTTCGCGCCCTTGCCGCTGCTCTCGAAGCCGCAGGTCGCCAAGACCCGATACTGCTCTACGCGAAGATTAACGACAGCGAGCGCGACATGCTCCGCGTGTCCGCCGACATCGGAAGCCTCGTGACGGACGGTCTTGGCGATGCCGTCGTGATTGACGGCTACAAGGGCGCTAAGGAATGCGTGCTCCTTGCATTCGATATTCTGCAGGCCGCCTACTGCCGCCGCAGCAAGACGAACTTTATCAGCTGCCCGAGCTGCGGCCGCACCCTCTACGATATTCAGCAGGTGATGGGCAAGATCAAGGCCCGCTTCGGTCACCTCTCCGACATTTCCATCGGCATCATGGGCTGCATCGTGAACGGCCCGGGCGAAATGGCAGACGCCGACTTCGGCTACGTGGGCGGTGGCCCCGGCCGCATTACGCTGTTCGAAGGCAAGACGGCGGTCAAGAAGAACATCCCCGAAGAGGACGCCATCGAGGAACTCGTGAATTTGATTAAGGAAAGAGGCCGCTGGCAGGAACCTTAAAAGATCCTCGCCTTCGCGAGGATGACATTGAAGAAAAGATTTTAAACATTAACAAAGGACATAAAAATGGCAACTATTAAGACGATGAACAACATTTCCAAGAAAGGCTTGAGCCTGTTTGGCTCGTTCTACCAGGTTTCCGACTCCGTCGAGAAGCCGGATGCCATCTTGGTGCGTTCCGCCCAGGTTGATACCGACAACTTTGACGGCCTGCTGGCAGTCGCCCGCGCCGGCGCTGGCGTGAACAACATCACCATCGACAAGGCCTCCGCGAAGGGCATCTGCGTGTTCAACACGCCGGGTGCAAACGCCAACGCCGTTGCCGAACTCGTGATGACCGTGCTCGGCATGGCCGTCCGTAACGTGGATAAGGCCGCTGCTTGGGTCAAGAACCTCGACACCACCGACCCGGACCTCGCGAAGACCGTTGAAAGCGGCAAGAAGAAGTTCGCCGGCATGGAACTCGCTGGCAAGACTCTCGGCGTCATCGGCCTCGGCAAGATCGGCGTGCTCGTCGCCAACTATGCCCGTTGGAAGAACATGCGCGTCATCGCTTACGAACCGTATCCGAACGCCGCCAACATGCACGAACTCTCCAACAAGGTGGAAATCGCCGACCTCGACACCGTGATTGCGAAGTCTGACTTCCTCACCGTGCACGTCCCGTTCATCAAGGGCGTTACCGAGAACTTGCTCAACCGCAAGAACCTCGCCGGCTTCAAGGGCAGCTACATCATGAACTTCGCCCGTGGTGGCATTGTGGAAATGGCCCCGGTCAACGAGATGCTCGCCTCCGGTTCCCTCCAGGGCTACCTCTGCGACTTCCCGGATGCCGACCTCATCAAGAATGACAAGGTGACCTGCTTCCCGCACCTCGGCGCTTCTACCGAAGAAGCCGAAGAGAACTGCGCCGTGATGGCCGTCGAAGAACTGAAGGACTACATCGAATTCGGTTGCGTCCGCAATTCCGTGAACTTCCCGGCCCTCGTCGATCACCCGCACGCTGGCGTCAAGAGCCGCGTCGTGGTCATCAACCAGGATGTTCCGAACATGATTTCCGAAATCACGAAGGTGTTCGGCGCCGAAGGCATCAACATTGCCAGCTTCAGCAACAAGAGCAACGGCAAGATCGGTTACAACCTCGTTGACGTCGAAAGCAAGGTGGATGACTCCATCATCGAGAAGCTCTCCAAGCTCGACAAGGTCATCAAGGTCCGCGTGATCCACTTCTAATCTGGTGGGGGAGGGATCCCCCTCGCTTTAGCCAAAATTTATCCCCGCCTACGAGCGGGGATTTTTATATGTATTTAAAAGCCCGTCTTCATCAGGCTGGCGAAACTGAGCCCGTTTTCACGGGCGTAGGCGAGGAACTCTTTTTCCTCTTGCGTAACGCGCATCTGGATAGTCAATGGCTTGGAATATTTGGGTTTTCTGCCGGCATTTTCTCTAGCGCCGCCGTGCCCGAACTCCTTTTCATAGGCCGCCAGGCCGGAGGCTTTACGGTATGCCTTCTCCGTGATAATCTTCTCGCCCTTGCAGACTTCCGACTTGAGTTTCTTGAAGACATAACCTTCGGAATCTTTGACATAGACATACGACATCGTTACATCTCCTTTAGCCGCTGCTTGGCCAGTTTGATTTTGTCCTTTGGCGTCTTTTGTGTTTTCTTGACAAAAACTACGCCTATAAGAATGATTTTTCCCTCTTGATACCTAAACAAAGAGCGCAAGTTCTTCGACTTTATCTCGAAAATTTTGCCTTGCAGATGTTTGACACGAACAAATTCAATTCCCTTTGTCTCAATCAGTTCGTATTCTGATTTTAACAGGTCTTGCTGTTCCTGTTGGAGTTCTGCAATTTCTCCATTTACAACATCAAGTTTTTCAACTTTAAAAATCATATTAAATATACTCTAAAATTTTGAAATTGTCAACATTTTCAAGTTATAACAGGGCAAAACCCGAAAAAAGGTAGTGTCCCTACCTATAAAACGGTTTCGCGGCGAAAATGAGCCAAAATGATGCTGAAATTTTTGTTTACGATGCCTTTCTGGCAGTTGTAGTCTATTTCTGCCTACACATCAGTGCTTCTTTCATCGTGTATTCTTCGTGCTTTTTCTGGTTGCCTTTGCGCTTGTAGAATTCTGCAATGTTGTGTATCACGATGCAGTCTGACGGGTTCAGCTTGTGGGCTTTTTCCAGATAAACTATCGCGCTGTCGTTCTTTTGGAGCAGGTGCACCACGCTCATGGCGTTCAGTGCTTCTACGCTGTTGGGGAGGAACTTGAGCATTTGGCGTGCGAGCATTTCGTAGCAGGCGTCGTTCTCCTTATCGAAATGCTGCCTGGCGGCAATCGTGAATTCCTTTTCTAGGAGATCGTCTGCATTGTCGATTTTTTGCCCGCCCTTGAGTTCGCACTTGTCTTTTTTCGTCTTTAGCAGTTCATGGATTTTCTCAAAATACCTGGCCTGCGCCTTGCAGTTTTCCATTTCGCCGTTTAGTTGGACTTGCCCGAGCCAGATGTCAATCCGGTACGGGAACCGCTCGAGTGCGGAATCCAGGATTGCGGATGCATCCTGGAGGCTCCCGAGGGAATACTTTGAGTGTATGGAGTTGCTCGATGCCCGGATTTCTGTCTTTATCGCCTTGTTCGCCCTTGCAATCCATTCTTCGGGTGTGTCGGCGAATGCTTGCGCGAAATATAAGGCCAATAGGGTAAATAAGATTTTCTTCATGGCTCTAATTATAGTTTTTTTCTACTTTTCTTTACAAAATAGGACTACTGAAATGAAGATTCTTGTGACAGGTGCGGCGGGTTTCATCGCCTCGAAGATCATGACGATGCTTTCGGCCCGCGGGGACGAGGTTGTCGGGCTTGACAACATCAACGACTATTACGATGTGCGCCTCAAGTACGGGCGCCTGTGGGAAAACGGTTTCCGTTCTGCGAACGGAGGCGCGCTTGCCGAGATTCCCTTTGGGCAGATGCTCGAAAGTTCGACGCTTGCGGGTGCGCGCTTCGTGCGCATGGACCTTGCCGACAAGGAATCCATCGACAAACTGTTTGCCGCCGAGAAGTTCGACAAGGTGGTGAACCTCGCGGCGCAGGCGGGCGTGCGCTACTCCATCACGAACCCGTATGCCTACATGCAGAGCAACATGGTCGGGTTCCTGAACATCCTGGAGGCATGCCGCAACAACAGCGTGCCGTACTTGCTCTACGCCTCGTCGAGTTCTGTGTATGGCCTCAACAGCAAGGTGCCCTACAGCGAGGATGACAAGGTCGACAATCCAGTTAGTTTGTATGCGGCAAGCAAGAAGAGTAACGAGCTGATGGCGCATGCCTACTCGAAACTCTACGGGATTTCTGCGACGGGACTGCGCTACTTTACGGTTTACGGCCCGTGGGGCCGCCCCGACATGAGCCCGATGCTCTTTGCCCGCGCTATCTCGAAGGGCGAGCCTATCAAGGTGTTCAACAATGGAGACATGATCCGCGACTTCACCTATATCGACGATATCGCCGAAGGCAGCGTTCATGCGCTCGACCACATGCCTGTCGCCGCGGAATGCCCGAACGGCGTGCCCTACAAGGTGTACAACATCGGCTGCAGCCACCCGGTAAAACTGATGGACTTTATCGCCGAAATCGAGAACGCCTATGGTGAGCCCGCGAAGAAGGAATTCCTGCCGATGCAGCCGGGCGATGTTTACCAGACGAACGCCGATACTACGAAACTCGAGGCGGAATGCGGCTACAAGCCCCACTGGAGCTTGCACGACGGTATCGCTGAGTTCATGAAGTGGTACAAGAGCGACAAGAATCCACTGAGGTAGATGATGCGCGGTTCACGGACGATTGTTGCGGTACTGTTGCTTGTCTGTGCGCTTTTTGCGGCGGACGTGTTTGTGCTGCCTGCCGTGACGCCCGAACTCAAGGCGAAGGCCTCGGAATACTATAACAACGAGTGCAAGGGCTGCCACCGCTGGGCGCGCAAGTTCGCGGCCCCGCCCATGAAGGATAACGTTGCGCAGTATGTGGAGAATCCCGAGGCTCTGGTGCAGTACCTGATGAAGCCCGAGCCCAAGCACCCCGACCAGTGGGACCCGATGGAAATTTCGCCCATGAGCGAAGCCGACGCGAAGATGATGGCGTCGTGGCTGCTGTATATTCTGGAGCACCCGGACGACCCGGGCCGACCGAAATAAGCCGAAACGTTAATTCCCGAACAGGTCGGAATGCGTCCCGGTATCGACAAGTTCGAGGATCAGAACATTTTCCACGATCTTGTAGATTAACAACCAGTCTGCTTCTATATGCAGTTCCCTATGGCCAACCCAGTTGCCTACAAGAGGATGGTCTTTATATGACTCAGGTAAAGGCTCTCCTTTGGCTAGGATATCAACGATATCTTTTAACTTTTGGATATGCCCAACTCGTCCCAAAGTTCCTGTGGCGTAGCGTACGTCTTGGCGTTGGGGTCGTGGGCGAGTTGCTCACCTTCCTTGATCGCTTCGAGGAGTTCTTTGGACGGGGGCCTGGTGACGGCAAACGGGAGACCGTGATGCAGCACGGCCTGTTTCAGGAAAACGGTGAACGCCTGGGAAAGGGTCAATCCCAGGTCGTTGAAGAGTTCGGTAGCTTGAGCCTTGAGCTCTTTATCTATTCGGATATTTGTAACCACGGTACTCATACCTCTAAATATACAACAAAAAGTTCCAAATGTAAAGCGTTTGTTGTATATATGTTGTAAAAATGCACGGGTTGCCCGGTGCGGCGAATAGGAAAAAGGCTCCCTATCTACCTATATAAACGGTTTCGCGGCCAAAATAAGCCAGAAAATTTTGGTTACAGACGTTTTTTTACAAAAAACGGGCTTTTCTTGAGCCCGGCCGGCTTTTCTTAATTAGATTTACGCTAAAGGGATGAGTGTGTTTAAACGACAAGGCGCATCTTTCGGAGTAACCCCGTTCAAGTGGGCGGGGCTCGTTTTTGCGGTTGCCTTCATGTTCTTTTTGGCGGACTTTTTGTTCGGCCAGAAGGCGACTCCTGTGCGAGTGGGTGCCGATGCGGGCGGCCCGAATTCGATAGCCTTTTTGCACGAGCTTCACGGCGAAAACATCGGGCTCGATTGCAGCCACTGCCATACGGGTGCTGCGTCCGGGGCGCGCGCATATATGCCCGCAAAGGCGGATTGCATGGATTGCCACCGCCTGCCGCTCACCGAAAATCCCGGAATCGAGAAGCTGGATTCGGCGCTGGCCGCCGCTCCGGCATACCCCTGGAAGCACGAGTCCGCGTTGCCGGAGCACGTGGTGTTCCACCACGGGGTACACGCGGCCGCCGGGGTGGAGTGCGCGGACTGTCACCGCAATTTCGCGGGCGGTTCCGGCGCGAAAGCAAAATCTGGCGCGCCCTTTTCCACGGGCGCGACCGGAGCTCAGCCCGGCGTGAAGGCCGACGTGTACGGCGGCGAAAATTTCAGCATGCAGATGTGTCTCGCCTGCCACAGGGGCGAAACGTTCAAACAGAAGAATTTCAGGCGGGCGGCCACGTACTGCGCCGCGTGCCACAGGTAGTTTATGGATAGGCGCGAGTTCTTGAAAATCCTTTCGGCGACGGTAGCGGGTTTTGCCCTGTTCGGGTGCCGCGACGGCTTGCTCGGCGATATGCCGGTCAAGGGCGCGCGCCTCAAGCTCGCTGACTTCGAGAACGAGGTGAAGCTCGCCCTCTCGAAGATGAAGCCCGGTATGGAACTCGTGCGTGTGCCGATGCCCGCAGCGCTCAAGACTCCCGGTGCCTCGCAGGAGAACCGTTTTGGCATGGCTATCGACCTGGATGCTTGCGATGCCTGCGGCAAGTGCGTGCTTGCCTGCATCCAGGAGAACAACATCCCGCTTAGTGCTCCCGAGCGTGCGAACCGCGGGCAATTCATGCACTGGATAGAGATGTGCGGCGGTGCGCCCGCGATGTGTTTCCACTGCGGGGATGTCCCCTGCGAGAAAGTCTGCCCGACGGGGGCCGCGAACCACACTCCCGATGGCGTCTCTGCGATGATGTACAAGCGCTGCACCGGGAGCCGCTTCTGCGGGGCGAACTGCCCCGTGCATGCCCGCAAGTTCAATTTCGATGACCCTGTGGCTTCGGGCCGTTCGCTCAAGTTTAACGCTGGCGTTCCCGTGCGCGAGAAGGGCGTGATGGAAAAATGCTCGCTGTGCCTGCAGCGCCTGCAGGATGCGCGCCACGACTTCAAGGCGCTCCATCCGGGAGAAAGTTTCCGCGGGCGCGGCGTGACCACCGCCTGTGCCGCCGCCTGCCCCAAGAACGCGATTATATTCGGCAACTGGCTCGACGAAGGTTCCCCGCTGGTAAGGGCCGCGAAGAACCGCGTGCTCTATGCCCCGAAGGCTATTGCGGCGCTTGACCCGTCTATCGTCTACATGAGGGGGCGTCGTTGATTTTCCGCATTCTCCTATATGCGGGGCTTGCGCTCCTGTTGCCCGGCCTTGCCGCGCTGGGGTATTCCCTCTGGGAAGGCCCTGCCGTGTGGTCGCTGGACGCGCATACCTTCTGGGGGACACCCATAAGCCTGTTCGTATTCTGGATAGGCATCGCCCATGCGGGTACGCTCATTTCGGCGATTCTCCTTGCGCTTGGAGTGCCGCTCGATCGCCGCACCTCGATGCTTGCCGAACTCACGACTCTCTGTGCGATCGTGGTTGCCGCCGTTTTCCCGCTCATGCATCTTGGCGTTGTGGAAAACTTCTACATGGTCATCCCGTTCCTGGATGCGCGCGGCATTTTCGCGAACGTGCGTTCCCCGCTGGTTTGGGACTTCTGTTGCATCGCCATCTATGCGGTGCTCTCGCTCGTGTTTTTCGCGATTCACCTGTTTGCGGATAGGTCGCAGGCGCTGGAAGATGTGCGTCGCCCGATGGCATGGCTACTGTTCCCGCTGGTGCTCTGGGTGCACACGATTGTGAGTCTCGATTTTGCGGTGACGTTCGTGCCCGAGTGGCGCGGGGCGTTTTTCCCGCTGTACTTTATCGCGGGTGCCATCTATTCGGGCCTTGCGATGGTGAACGTGCTGCTTGTTGCGGAAGGCTGCCGCGTGCGCCTGCTCGAAAAACTCATGATGGTCGGTTCTTTCGTGATGCTCGTATTCTGGGCGTGGAACTTCGCGCTGAAGGGGGACTGGAACTTCTCGGTGTTCGCGTTCGGGGCGCTGTTGCCGCAGCTCTGGTGGGTGTCTGCCGTGCGCGTGAGCCCGTTCGGGCGGCTTGCGGTTTCGCTCTCGGTGCTGCTCGGGCTCTGGCTGGAACGCTTCTACCTGGTAATGCCCGCCGAACCGCGCGGCTTTGGGTATGTCGATGCGGGCCTTGTCGCTTTTTCCATCGGGTTGTTTACAACGTTGCTTGTGATTTTGCGTGTAAAGTTGCGTAAGCCCATCGAGGGTGGGGAACTTCTTTTCGGCGAACTGGAAGAGGCTTCTGCGCCGGTTGTGGAACCCCATACGGAACCGCTCACGAGTCGCGAGTTTATCGTGTTACGCTTCCCGTTGTTGCTGGGCGTGCTCGTGGCGCTTGTCTACACGCTCTGGGCGGTGTCGCAGCCCGTGTTCGATACGGTGGCGGTCGCTATCCCGAACGTTGCCCCGCTATTCTACCCGATTGTGGCGCTGGTGGCCGCTATTGCCCTATGCATACGCCCGGTATGGCAAGCGGTTTCGGCGCACAATGCAGATGGATGCGGTTCCCGTTACCTGAAAATCGCCTTTGCTGTATGTGTGCTTATGTTTGCATTTTTTGCGGGAGTGTTTTATGCGGGCGATTCGTCTGCGCCATCGAAATTCACGAGCTATGTTGACACCCCGAAAAATGCCATTGCACCTGATGGCCCGAAAATAGCGGGCGCATTTGATACGCTGCGGACGCGCGCGGTATGGAACGCGCGATGCAGCGGATGCCACGGAATAGACGGCAAGTTCAACGCGAAGTTTGTCCGCGAGTTCTACCCGGTTCCGCAAAAGTTGACTGCGGCTCGTCTCGATTCCCTCGGGGAGGATTCCCTGGTACACGTGATTATGTACGGGCGCACGAACATGAACCCGTATGCTGACCGCATAACCGAAGCGGATGCCCGCGCCCTAGTGCGATACATGCGCTCGCTTGCCCCGGCGGACATCCCTGCACCCGAGATAAACGAAACTGCACCCGAGATAAACGAGTCGGCGCCTGAGATAAACGATTCGACGCACGAGATAAACGATTCGACGCCCGAAATAAACAACGTATCGGAGGTGGCACGATGATTCCCTTGATGAACGCTGTCGCCTGCCTCCTCGCGCTCGCCATGGCCCAGTTCTTCTGGCGCCGCCCCATCCGCCTGTTCAAGGAGGCGTTCTTCTTGCTTGCCGCCGTAGTCGTGTTCTGCGTCTACGCCTACTTCTCGGGCGACATGAACGACCCTGCGATGGAATCTTACCCCTTCCGCATGTTCGCACTGGCCCTGTGCTTCTCTACGACGGCCCTGCCCGTCAAGCGCCGCCGTTACCTGCTCATGGCTCAGGTCATGTGGTTCTGGGTTGAGTTCTTCGGCTCCGTATCGCTTTTCTACCACGGCTTCGATATGCCGTGGACGCGCCTCTTGGCAATCGCCGTCTCTGTGTTCGGCTCCACGTTCCTCTCGCGCATCTCGCAGGGCATGGAGTTCGCCCTGATGGCTTACTGGATTGCTGTTTGGGTGTTCTTTTAGTTGATTTTGTAACAAAAACTTTACAAACAAGAGCCGGTAGCCTCCCGTCAAAGGCCGTACCCCCTTTATTGTGATAATTATGTAAGCATTTTTATTGGTGTTGGTAAACTCTTTTTTAGATTTATAACAAAATATTAACCGAGAATGGACCATGCAGGAGTTTAATAAGAGGGTAGCATAAGCTACTATATTCATTGCGCAACCCCAAAAAGGTAAAACAATGGCAAAAGTCAACTACAA